>NZ_JAUMSQ010000362.1:0-7499 GCF_030519285.1 Mycolicibacterium arseniciresistens | reverse complement strand
TGCCCGACTTCGCCGCCATCGCCGCCCAGCAGGAGCGGCCCGCCGCGGCGCCCGCCGCGCCGAAATCGACTCTGGCGCAACTGAAGGACTCGTTCCTCGACTGGGACCTGTACAAGCAGGCGTTCCCCGACCTGCTCAAGACCGGGCTGCCCAACACGCTCATCCTGACGGTGAGCGCCGCCGTCATCGGCCTGGTGCTCGGCATGGCGCTGGCCATCGCAGGCATCTCGCGGTCGCGCCTGCTTCGCTGGCCCGCGCGGGTGTACACCGACATCTTCCGCGGCCTGCCCGAAGTGGTGATCATCCTGCTGATCGGTCTCGGCCTCGGACCGGTGGTGGGCGGGCTGACCGGCAACAACCCGTTCCCGCTCGGCATCGCGGCCCTGGGTCTGATGGCCGCGGCGTACACCGGCGAGATCTTCCGGTCCGGCATCCAGAGCGTCGAGGCGGGGCAGCTCGAGGCGTCGCGGGCGCTGGGGTTCAGCTATTCGACGTCGATGCAGCTGGTGGTGATCCCGCAGGGCGTGCGGCGGGTGCTGCCCGCGCTGATGAACCAGTTCATCTCGCTACTCAAGGCGTCGTCACTGGTGTACTTCCTCGGACTGGTCGCCAACCAGCGCGAGCTGTTCCAGGTCGGGCGTGACCTCAACGCGCAGACCGGCAACCTGTCACCGCTGGTGGCCGCCGGGCTGCTGTACCTGGCGCTGACCATTCCGCTGACCCACCTGGTCAACTACGTCGACAACCGGCTGCGCCGCGGCAGACAGGCACGGGCCGAAGACCCCGAACTGTCGCCGGCGGCGAACCAGGAGATGATCTGATGCCCGACTTCGAACCGGTTTCGCTGGCCTGCAACGACGTTCACCTCGCGTTCGGCCCGAACGCGGTGCTGCGCGGGGTCGACCTCGACGTGCCAGCGGGCAGCACCGCCACGGTGATCGGGCCGTCGGGATCGGGCAAGTCGACGCTGCTGCGCGTGCTCAACCGGCTCTACGAACCCGACAGCGGTGACATCCTGCTCGACGGCCGGTCGGTGCTCGGGGACAACCCCGACCAGCTCCGGCAGCGCATCGGCATGGTGTTCCAGCAGTTCAACCTGTTCCCGCACCGCAGCGTGCTGGACAACGTCACGATGGCACCGCGCAGGTTGAAGAAGCTGCCCGCCGACGCCGCCCGCGACCTGGGGCTTGCCCAGTTGGACCGGGTGGGTCTGCGGCACAAGGCCGACGTGCGGCCGGGCACGCTGTCCGGCGGTCAGCAGCAGCGGGTGGCGATCGCGCGGGCGCTGGCGATGGCGCCGCAGGTGATGTTCTTCGACGAGGCGACCTCGGCGCTCGACCCCGAGCTCGTCAAGGGGATCCTGGCGCTGATCGCCGACCTGGGCGCCGACGGCATGACCATGGTGGTGGTCACCCACGAGATGGGTTTCGCGAGGTCGACGGCGGATTCAGTGGTGTTCATGGACCACGGGCAGGTGGTCGAGTCGGGTCCGCCCGAGCAGATCTTCGACGGCGCGGAGACCGATCGGCTGCGCCGCTTCCTCTCACAAATTCTCTGACGCGAAAATTACGTTCCATCGCATATTGGCAGGGACCGACACGTTAGACTGTCGAACTATGGTCGAGACCGATCCGCAGGTCACCGAACTCGCGGGCGAGCTGCAGCGGGTGCTGTCCCGGGTGTTCTCGATCCTGCGCCGCGGGGACGCCAACCGCGGCACGGCCGGCGACCTCACACTGGCCCAACTCTCGATCCTGCTGACGCTGCTCGACCAGGGACCCATCCGGATGACCGAGCTGGCCGCGCTCGAGCGGGTCCGCACCCCGACGACCACCGTCGCGATCCGCCGGCTGGAGAAGCTCGGCCTGGTCAAGCGCTCCCGCGACCCCTCCGACCTGCGTGCGGTGCTCGTCGACATCACGCCAGAGGGCCTGGCCCAGCACCGCGAGGCGCTCGCGGCCCGCCGGGCCGCGCTGGCCGAGCGGCTGGCCAAGCTCAGCGCCGACGAACTCGAGACTCTCACCAAGGCGCTGCGCCCGCTGGAACACCTCGCCGATCCCGAGGACCGCACCAACCGGACCTGACGGGTTCGGTCAGCCCAGCCAGTCCAGCACCGCTGCCGCCGTCCACGACTGCTGCATGCTGCCCAGCGGCTCACCGGTGAACGGCTCGTAGTACTCGGCGAAGGTTCCGTCGCTGGCCTGGCGCAACCCCTCGTGGCGCAGCACCCGCGACCGCTCGGACCAGCCGCGGCGGGCGAAGCACCACGAGAACAGCCACGTCATCACCGGCCACACCGGGCCCCGCCAGTACTCGCGCGGCCGGAAGTCCCGCGACACCGGAGACGTCGACGGGATGCACGCGTACTTCAGGTCGGGGTGACCGCAGAACCGCGGTCCCTCCAGCAGGCGCAGCAGCGCACGCTCCTTGTCGTGCGGTAGCCCGCCGCACAGCAGCGGCGCGAACTGCACGACGGTCTCGGTGGCGAGCAGCCGCTCGGCACGGACGTCGTAATCCCTTGCCGCGCCGGTTCTTTCGTCGGTGGTCTCGACGACGCCTGCGCGGAACCGCTCCGCCCAGCCGTACAGTTCGCGGACGTCGGCGTGCGGGCGCTTGTAGTCCTCGCCGATCTCGGCGAGCACCTGGCAGGCCACCGAGAAGATGGCCGAGACGAACACGTCCTCGACGGCGAAGCTCATCACCTTGGGCAGCAGGTCGTCGTCGTAGCGGACGGACTTCATCTCCTCGAGCAGCCACAGGTAGCGGTCGTACTCGTGGTCGGACGGCCGCTGGCTGGCGTCGGTGACGATGGTGTTGTCAGCACGCTGGTATTCGGGCACCGCACCGGGAATCACGTTGGCGTAGGCGCTGTCCCAGCGCGGCGAGTTGTCCATGCCGGACTCCCACCCGTGGTACAGGGTGATTCGGCCGTGCTCGTTCTGGTCGCGGGACTCGGCCAGCCAGCGGTGCCAGCGCACCAGGTCCGGCCACCGGCGGTCCAGGAACGCCTCGGCGACCGCACGCGTCGAACGGCCCCTGGTGCGGGCGTGGTCGAGGATGCGCTGCACCGCGATCGCATGCACGGGTGGCTGGGTGATGCCCGAGGTGTGCCGGTTGCGCGGCGCGTCGGGGGCCAGCGCCGAGCACGCCCACCGGGCCGGGCCCGGGAAGTACCCGTCGACGCCGTTGGCGAACACGATGTGCGGGATCATGCCGTTGCGCCACTGCGCCGACAGCAGCGTGTCGAGCTCCACCACCGCCCGCTCGACGCTCAAGGGCGCCAGTCCGATCGCCACGAATGCCGCGTCCCAGCTCCACATGTGCGGGTACAGCAGCGGCGCGGCGGTCGTCATGGAGCCCAGGTCGTTACCGCGCAGCAGGTAGGCGGCGCGGGCCGCGAGCTGGGTGGGCGCGAAGCTGGGATCGTGGGGCATCGGTTCAATGATGCGTCTCCGAGGGCGAGTCCGCAGGTCGGTAGGGTCGCACCTGTGCCGACCGCAATGATCACCGGCGCAGGAGGCGGGCTCGGCTCGGCCATCGCCGCCGCCCTGGCGCCTACCCACACCCTGTTCCTGGCCGGCCGGCCGTCGGACCGGCTCGACGAGGTGGCCGAGCGCCTCGGCGCCACCACCTGGCCGCTTGACCTGCGCGATCTCGACGGGCTCGAGGCGCTCGCCGAGCCGATCGTCGAGCTCGACGTGCTGGTGCACAACGCAGGGGTCGCCTATCCGGGCCGGGTCGCCGAGTCCAGCGTCGATGAGTGGCGCGACACGATGGAGGTCAACGTCGTCGGCGCGGTCGCCCTGACCCTGGCGCTGTTGCCCGCGTTGCGCACCGCCGGCGGTCAGGTGGTGTTCATCAACTCCGGGTCGGGGATCAACGCCTCACCGGGGCTGGCGTCGTACTCGGCGAGCAAGTTCGCGCTGCGGGGGTTCGCCGACTCGCTGCGCGCCGACGAGCCCTCGCTTCGCGTGACGTCTGTGCATCCCGGCCGGATCGCCACGGCCATGCAGGAGGAGCTCGTCGCCTACGAGGGCCGCGAGTACCGGCCGGAGGATTTCCTGCAGGCCGACACCGTCGCCAAGGTGGTGGCCGACGCGGTGCACACGCCGCCGGACGCTCACGTGCATCAGGTGATCGTCCGCCCCCGCTAGTAGTGATTTCGGTGCGCTCACGTTCGGTGAGCGAACGTTTCCGCGCCGAAATCCCTCTAGACGACCAGGTTGACCAGGCGGCCGGGGACGACGATCACCTTCTTCGGCGTCGCGCCGTCCAGGAACGTCTGCACCTTCTCGTCGGCCAGCGCCGCCGTCTCCAACGCATCCTTGGCGGCGTCGGCCGCGACGGTGATACGGCTGCGCACCTTGCCGTTGACCTGCACCGGGTACTCGACGGTGTCGGTCACCAGGTACTGCGGGTCGGCCACCGGGAACGGCCCGTGCGCCAGCGGGGTGTCGTGGCCGAGGCGGCGCCACAGCTCCTCGGCCATGTGCGGCGCCAGCGGGGCGACCATCAGCACCAGCGGCTCGATCGCCGCACGCGCGGTGACGCCCTCCTTGGTGAGGTGGTTGGTGTACTCGATCAGCTTCGCCGCCGCGGTGTTGTTCCGAAGCGCCGCATAGTCTTCCGACACACCGGCAATGGTGCGGTGCAGCACCCGCAGCGTCTCGGTGTCGAGCGCCTCGTGCCCGGCGACACGGTCTCGGCCGGTCTGCTCGTCGATCACCAGCCGCCACACCCGCTGCAGGAAGCGGTGCGCGCCGACGACGTCCTTGGTGGCCCACGGCCGCGACGCCTCCAGCGGACCCATCGACATCTCGTAGACCCGAAGCGTGTCCGCGCCGTAGTTGTCGCAGATCTCGTCCGGTGACACCGAGTTCTTCAGGCTCTTGCCGATCTTGCCGAACTCCTGGAAGACCTCGACCTCACCGTCTGGGGCGGCATACCAGAACTTGCCGTCACGTTCGACGACGTCCGCGGCGGGCACGTAGGAGCCGCGGGAGTCGGTGTAGGCGAACGCCTGGATGTAGCCCTGGTTGATCAACCGGCGGTACGGCTCCCGCGAACTGACGTGGCCGAGGTCGTACAGCACCTTGTGCCAGAACCGGGCGTACAGCAGATGCAGCACCGCATGTTCGACGCCGCCGACATAGAGGTCGACACCGCCGGGATCGTCCGGACCGTGCTCGGCCGGCCGCGGACCCATCCAGTAGGCCTCGTTCTCCTTGTCCGCCAACGCCTCCTTGTTGTACGGATCGGTGTAGCGCAGCTCGTACCAGGAGCTGCCCGCCCACTGGGGCATCACGTTGGTGTCGCGGGTGTAGGACTTCGGACCGTCACCGAGATCGAGTTCGACGTGCACCCAGTCGGTGGCCTTGTTCAGCGGCGGGTTCGGCTCGCTGTCGGCGTCATCCGGGTCGAACTGCACCGGCGCGTAGTCCGGGATGTCCGGAAGTTCGACGGGCAGCTCCGATTCCGGCAACGGGTGCGCCCGCCCGTTCTCGTCGTAGACGATCGGGAACGGTTCACCCCAGTAGCGCTGCCGGGCGAACAGCCAGTCGCGCAGCTTGTACTCCACCCGGGCCCGGCCGCGGCCGTCGGCCTCCAGGCGCTGGGTGATCGCGTGCTTGGCCTCCGAGACTCCGAGACCGTCCAGATAGTCGGAGTTGACCAGGATGCCGTCGCCGTTGTAGGCGCCCTCCGAGATGTCGCCCCCCGCGACCACTTCCACGATCGGCAGGCCGAACTCGGTGGCGAAGTCCCAGTCCCGCTGATCGCCGCCCGGGACGGCCATGATCGCCCCGGTACCGTAGCCGATCAGCACGTAGTCGGCGATGAAGATCGGAACCCGTTGCCCGTTGGCGGGATTGACCGCATGGCTGCCCAGGAACACGCCGGTCTTGGCCTTGTTCTCCTGTCGCTCCAGGTCGGACTTCGCTGCGATGCTCGCGCGGTAGGCCGCGACCGCATCGGCGGGCGTCGCCCCGTCGTAGGTCCAGCGGGGATCGACGGCGTCGGGCCAATCGGCCGCGGTCAACTGCTCGACCAGTGGATGCTCGGGCGCCAGCACCAGGTACGTCGCGCCGAACAGTGTGTCGGGGCGGGTGGTGAACACCTCGACGTCGCCCGCGTCGGTGGAGAATCGGACCTGTGCGCCCGTCGAGCGCCCGATCCAGTTGCGCTGCATCGCCTTGACCTTGTCGGGCCAGTCCAGCGCGTCCAGGTCGTCGAGCAGCCGGTCGGAGTAGGCGGTGATCCGCATCATCCACTGCCGCAGCCGCTTCCGGAACACCGGGAAGTTGCCGCGGTCGCTGCGGCCGTCGGCAGTGACCTCTTCGTTGGCCAGCACCGTGCCCAGGCCCGGGCACCAGTTGACCATCGAGTCGGCGCGGTACACCAGCCGGTGGGAGTCGATGACGTCGGCGCGCTCGCCGGCGTCCAGCTCCGCCCAGTCCCGGCCGTCGTCGAGTCGGCGTGCGCCGGAATCGAACTCGGCCACCAGTTCGTCGATCGGCCGGGCCTTGGCGACCGCCGGATCGAACCAGGCGTTGTAGATCTGCAGGAAGATCCACTGCGTCCACCGGTAGAAGTCGACATCGGTGGTGGAGAAGCTGCGCCGTGAGTCGTGGCCCAGGCCCAGCCGGCCGAGCTGGCGCCGGAAGTTGACGATGTTGGCCTCGGTGCGGGTGCGGGGATGCGTCCCGGTCTGCACCGCGTACTGCTCGGCGGGCAGCCCGAACGCGTCGAAGCCCAATGCGTGCAACACATTCCGCCCGGTCATCCGGTAGTACCTGGCGTAGACGTCGGTGGCGATGTAGCCCAGCGGGTGTCCGACGTGCAGGCCCTCACCCGACGGATACGGGAACATGTCCTGCACGAACATCTTGTCGGCGGGTACGGGCGTGCCGTCGGCCGGCGCCAGCTCCCCGACGGGGTTGGCCACGTTGAAGGTGCCGAGCTCCGCCCAGGTCTGCTGCCACGTGCGCTCGATGTCCCCGGCGAGCTCCGCGGTGTAGCGGTGCTGCGGGGTGTCGGCGGTGTCAGGCGAGTCGGTCACCTCACCAGGGTATAAAGCCCCGATCGCGCACCTCAACGCGCATGTCGGAGGTGATCTGCGCCACCCACGGGGGCACGGGTTGATATCGGTTGCGTTGCGGAGTTGTCCGTGTTTGATCCCGGCTTGGTTCCAGGCCTACCGGCGTAACCCGCGCCGTGGATACAGTCGGCGCCTGACCGAGGCACGACGTGCCCGACTGCTTTCGAAAGGTAGGCGTCGATGATCGGAAACGCCCGCCGCTGGCGGGTTCTGGCAGGAGGCATCGCCGCCGGTGTGGCCGGCGTCGTCGGCATCGCGGGCGCGACCGCGTCGGCACAGCCCACCTATCCGCAACCGTCGGTGCCGATCCCCCCGACGGTCACGCAGACGGTCACCGTCGCGCCTGCCGCCGCCCCGGTGGCGAGCTCGCCCACCGTCGGACAGGCGGGGCTGCTCCCGGGCT
>NZ_JAUMSQ010000361.1:0-7556 GCF_030519285.1 Mycolicibacterium arseniciresistens | reverse complement strand
ATCGTGCAGGCCGCGGCGGGTGGCACGCTGCGGTTGATGCGCCCGCTGTTCGCCGCGGGCCTCGGCGGCCGGCTCGGCAGCGGGCAGCAGTGGCTGTCGTGGATCGGCCTGGACGATCTGCTCGACGTCTACTACCGCGCGCTGTGGGACGGCCGGCTCGCCGGCCCGGTCAACGCGGTGGCGCCGGAGCCGGTGCGCAACGTCGACTACACCCGGGCGCTGGCGAAGGTTCTGCACCGGCCGGCCGTGCTGCCGGTGCCGTCCCTGGGCCCGCGGGTGCTGCTGGGCGCGCAGGGTGCGCGCGAGCTGGCCGAGGCCGATCAGCGGGTGGCGCCGACCGTGCTGCAGTCAGTGGGGCACAGATTCCGTCAGCCGCTCGTGGCCGACGCGCTGGCCCATCAGCTCGGACACGGCTGACGCGCCACCCGGTCCAGGAAGCCCCGCACCAGCAGCCTGATCCGGCGCGCGGCGTCGTCGCGCATCTCGGCTGTGCGGGCGAGCAGTTCGTCGTGTCGCAGGCCCGCTCCCACGACGTCTCCGTCGCGGTCGTCGGCCAGCCAGCCGGCGAGCAGGCCGGCGTCCAGCTCGGGGTGGAACTGCAGTGCCAGTGTGCGGCCGAGGACGAACGCCTGCGACGCCTGCGCGGTGCGGGCGAGTTCGGTGGCGCCTGGCGGCAGCGTCCACCGGTCGAAGTGCCACTGGAACCAGGGCCCGGGCGGCACCACCCCGGTGTCGTCGGTGTCGATCTGGTACCAGCCGATCTCGGGTGCCGTCGACCGGGCGACGGCACCGCCGAAGGTCTGCGCCAGCAGTTGACCGCCGAAGCACACACCGAGCAGCGCCACCCCGGCGGCCGCGGCGTCACGCATCATCTGCATCTCGGCGTCCACCCAGGTGCGGCGCAGCGCCTCGTCGTAGACCGGCCAGCGCGCGCCGAGCGGCACGACGACGTCGTAGCCGGTCGGATCGGGGAAGGTCACGTCGACCGCCGGGGTGTCCACCCGGTCGGCGGGCACCACCTCGAACGTGTCGATGTCGAAGCCGCTGTCGGCGAACGCCTCGCCGAGGAGGCCCTCGGTCGCCAGATGCTCGTTGTAGAGGAACAACACCTTCGACGCCACGGCAGTCATTATCTCGGCGGCGGCATGGGGGGCGCATCCTCGGGGGCCAGTTCGGCGCCGATCCGGCGGAACAGCGCCTCGGCCTCGTTGGCGTAGTCGCCCTGGTCGTCGAACGCCTCCGGCGCGTAGGTCACCGCGACGGCGACGGCCAGCTTGCGTTCCGGAAGGTAGGCCTCCACCGCCGACGAGCCGGACAGCAACGGGTTCTGCAGCAACCACTCTCCGGAGATCACCACGCCGAGGCCGTAGGTGTAGCCGATGCCCTGGGCGAAGCAGGTGCTGCAGCCGGGCTGCGGCCGTGTCCTGCCTCGCAGGTCGGTCGAGGTCATCCTGCGGTAGGACGCCTCGGACAGCAGCTGCCCGGAGCCGATGCCCTCTGCGGTGCGGGCGAGGTCGCCGATGGTGGAGGTCTGCACGGCTCCGTGGGTGATGGTCCACGACGGGTTCCAGAACGTCGACTCCTCGTAGAACGCGGTGCCGGCGGGCACACCGAGTGCGGCCCGGCGCTCGGAGCTGAACGCGTGCAGCACCGGGTCGGGGATCTCCGCCGTCAGCGAAGCGGTGGTGCCGGTGAGGCCGAGTGGCTGTAACACATTGTCGGCCAACAGTTCCGGCATATCCCTGCCGGTAGCCTTCTCCAGCGCCATGCCGAGCAGCACGTAGTTGGTGTGGGCGTAGTTCCAGTTGGTGCCCGGTTCGTAGAGCAGCGGCTCGTCGACGGCGTAGCGCAGCAGTTCGTCGGTGGTCCAGGCGCGGAACGGGTTGTCGTAGGCGGCCGCGGTGAAGGCGTCGTTGCCGATCACGTAGTCGCGGTAGCCCGACGTCATCTGGGCGAGCTGGCCGAGTGTGACCGCCCCGGCGTGCGGGACCTCGGGCAACCATGTCGACAGCCTGTCCTCGAGCCGCACCGTGCCGCGGTCGACGAGGATGAGCAACAGTGTGGCGACGTAGGAGATGGCCACGGCGCCGTTGCGGAAGTGCATCTGAGCAGTGGCAGGCACACCGGTCATGGACTCGCCGAAGGCGTCGGTGACGATCTCTCTGCCGTCCTCGGTCACCCGCACCAGCACCGCCTTGAGGTGGGCCGAGGCGATGGCGTCACGCACGATGGTCCGGATCGCCGCCGCCCTGGAATCCTCTGCGGGCTGCGGAGTCTGGTCGGGCTCGGGTGCGCACCCCGCGAGCACGGTCAGCGCACACAGGACGGCGAGCGTGCGACGGGCGCGGGTCATGACTGATCCTGGCAGAGTCGGCGAGCCCGGGCGGCGTACTTTGGCGGGCAAGTGGGCATTCCCCCGAGGTGAACGACCTCTCCGAGTGGTTCCTGACGACCGCCGAGCGGAACAACCCCCACTCGGATCTGCCCGCCTGGTGCGCGGGCAGCCTGGTGGAGCCGCTCGTCCACGGCGCGACCTACTTCGACCACCTCGTCACCGAGGTGGAGGCGCTCGGCGAGGGCGACCACGTGTTCTTCACCGACTGGCGCGGTGATCCCGACCAGCTGCTGCGCGACGGCGGTCCGACCATCCGCGAGCTGTTCTGTCACGCCGCCGAGCGCGGCGTCGTCGTCAAGGGGCTGGTGTGGCGGTCGCATATGGACTGGATGCAGTACAGCGAGGAGGAGAACCAGCACCTCGGCGAGGCGATCGAGGCGGCAGGTGGGGAGGTGCTGCTCGACCAGCGGGTGCGCATCGGCGGGTCGCACCACCAGAAGCTGGTGGTCATCCGGCATCCCGGCGAGCCCGAGCGCGACGTCGCCTTCGCCGGCGGCATCGACCTGTGCCATTCCCGCCGCGACGACCGGTCGCACCACGGCGACCCGCAGGCGGTGCAGATGGCGGCCCAGTACGGCGAGCACCCGCCGTGGCACGACGTGCAACTGCGGTTGCAGGGCCCCGTGGTGGGCGCGCTGGACGCCACGTTCCGGGAGCGGTGGCACGACCCGGCGCCGCTGGACACCCTGTCACCGGTGGCGTGGGTGATGGACAAGCTGCGCGGCGCCGATCTGAAGCCCGACCCGCTGCCCGAACAGCCGCCGGACCCGCCGCCGTGCGGTCCGCACGCCGTCCAGGTGCTCCGCACGTATCCCGACGCGCACTTCGCGTTCGACTTCGCACCGCACGGTGAGTTCACCGTGGCCCGCGGCTACACCAAGGCGATCGCGAAGGCCCGTCGCCTGATCTACCTCGAGGACCAGTACCTGTGGTCGCGACAAGTCGCCGACCTGTTCGCCGCCGCCCTGAGCGCCAATCCCGATCTACACCTCATCGCCGTCGTGCCGAGGCACCCCGACGTCGACGGCAAGCTGGCGCTGCCGCCCAACCAGATCGGCCGCCGCGAGGCGATCGATGCGTGCAAGGCCGCCAGCCCAGACCGGGTGCATGTCTTCGATATCGAGAACCACCAGGGCACACCGGTGTACGTGCACGCCAAGGTGTGCGTCATCGACGACGTGTGGGCCTGCGTGGGCAGCGACAACTTCAACCGCCGGTCGTGGACGCACGACAGCGAACTGTCGTGCGCCGTCCTCGACGACACCCGCGACGAGCGGGAGCCCACCGACCCTGCTGGCAGCGGTGACGGCGCCCGGGTGTTCGCCAGGGAGCTGCGGCTGGAGCTGATGCGCGAACACCTCGACCGCGACGGTGACGACGGACTCATCGACCCCGCCGACGCCGTACGCGAATTCGTCGCGGCTGCAGAGGCTCTCGACGCGTGGTACGACGGTGGGCAGCGCGGTCCGCGGCCACCGGGCCGGGTGCGCAGCCACCGCGCCGAGAAGCTCGGCCGGCTGACCCGGCTGTGGGCCGGTCCGGCGTACCGGATGTTCTACGACCCCGACGGCCGGTCCTACCGCGCCCGCTTGAAGGGGCGGTACTGAGTCAAGCGCCTTCGGTGTCCGCGTCGGCGAGTCCGGCGAGCACCGCCGGCAGCGGCCCCTCGTGCAGGACCCCGAGTCGTTGGGTCGCGCGGGTCAGCGCGACGTAGAGTTCGGCAGCGCCGCGCGGACCTTCGGCGAGGATCCGCTCCGGCGCGACCACGAGGACGGCGTCGAATTCGAGGCCCTTGGTCTCCGACGGCGGCACCGTGCCCGGCACGCCGGGCGGGCCGATCACCACGCTGGTGCCCTCGCGCGCGGCCTCGTCCCGCTCGAAATCGCCGATGGCCTCGGCGAGGTCGGCGTCGCCCACACGACGGGACCAGGGTCGGAACCCGTTGGCGCGCACAGAATCCGGTGGCTGCACGCCCGGTGCGAACTCGGCGAGCAGCGCGGCGGCGACGGCCATGATCTCGGCGGGCGTGCGGTAGTTCACCGACAGCGAGCGGTACACCCATCGGCCCGGCACATGCGGATCGAGCATCTCCGCCCACGATGTCGCCCCTGCCGCCGAGCGACGCTGGGCGAGGTCGCCGACCACCGTGAACGACCGGGCCGGGCAACGCCGCATCAGCACCCGCCAGTCCATCTCGGACAGTTCCTGCGCTTCGTCGACGACGACGTGGCCGTAGGTCCAGTCGCGGTCGGCGGCAGCGCGTTCGGCGACGTCTCGGATGTCGCGTTGTTCGAAGCGCTCCGCAAGGTCCTCGGCGCCGATCACGTCGCTCGCGAGCAGATGGTCCTCGTCGTCCATCATGTCCTCACGCGCGAGCATCATGTCCAGAACCCCTGCGGCATAGTCTGCTTCGGCCTGTCGCTCCTTCTCCGCGGCCTGGTCGGCCGCCCGGTCGCGGCCCAGCAGGTCGACCAGTTCGTCGAGCAGCGGCACGTCCGAGACGGTCCAGGCGCCGCCGTCGGCGCGCCGGAGCAGTCGGTCGGCGCCGGCCGCCTCCAGCCGCTCGGGTGATTCATACAGCGACTTCAGCAGTGTCTCAGGGGTCAACAGCGGCCACAATGCGTCGAGCGCGGCGATGAACTGCGCGTTGTCCCTGAGCTCGCGGAGCAGGCCCTTCCGCATCTCTTCCCACGCGCCGCGGTCGTCACGGGTGAGCCACCCCCGGCCGATGCGGGCGATCGCCCGTTCGGTGAGCACGTACTCGACGATCTCGCGGAATTTCGTTCGCGCCTCGTTGTGCGGCAGACCGGTCGACCGGGCTTCCTCCCGAGCCCACTCGGCGGTCTCGGCGTCGATGCGCACCGTGACATCGGTGAGTCCGATCGTCAGCGGTTCGCCGGGGAGGCGCTGCCGGTCGGCGACGGCCGCGGTCAGCACGTCGAGGATCCCCAGAGAACCCTTGAGTCGGGCCACGTCCGGGGTGTCCTCCGCGGTCACCCGCAGGCCGGGCACGAAATCGCCGGGGGTCGTGAACACCACGTCCGATTCGCCGAGGGACGGCAGCACACGGCCGATGTGCTCGAGGAACGCCGGACTCGGCCCGACGACGAGGATGCCGTGGCGCTCCATGCGCTTGCGCTGGGTGTATAGCAGGTAGGCGACCCGGTGCAGCGCCACGACGGTCTTGCCGGTGCCGGGACCGCCCTCGATCACCGTCACCCCCGGGTGGTCGAGCCGGATGATCGCGTCCTGCTCGGCCTGGATGGTGGCGACGATGTCGCGCATGCCCTCGCCGCGCGGCGCGTTGACGGCGGCGAGCAGCGCGGCGTCGCCGCGTTCCTCACCGATCTGGCCGAACACCTCGTCGGTGAAGTCGAGCAGCTGCCGCCCGCGGGTGTGGAACTGCCTGCGTCGGCGCATGCCTTCCGGATGCGCGCCGGTGGCCGTGTAGAAGGCCCGCGCCGCGGGGGCACGCCAGTCCAGCAGCTTGGTCTCGTACCCGTTGTCCTCGTCGAGGAGCCCGATGCGGCCGATGTAGCAGCGTTCGCCCGACACGGAGTCCAGGCGGCCGAAGCACAGGCCGTGGTCGGCCACGTCCAGGCGCGCCATCTGCTTGGCGAGCGCATGCACCTCCGCGTCGCGCGCCACCAGCGTCCCGCCGTCCATCTTGTCGATGGGACCGCGCAGCGCCTCCTGGTAGCGGCGTTTGGCCCGGTCGCGTTCCGTGTCCAGGCGGGCGTACAGGTCGGCGACATAGTCGCGCTCGGCCTGCAGTTCGTCGTCGTACGCCAGATCCCTCACTACCTCTGCTGTCTCCTTCGTCGAACTCGTGGAGCAGCGAGTGTGCGCCATGACCCCGGCCTTGCGGCAAGCCCCCCGGTGCCGGATATCCTGAGAAGGGCAGGGACGTTCGTCCCGCCTTCTGTCTCCCAGTCGAGACACTCACAGTAGTCGCCTTCGCGAGCCCGGCTTGTCAGACCGTTTCAGTACACTCGAACACATGTTCGAGTCGGCGTCGACGGGTGAGGTGGTCGCGGTGATCACCGATGCCTATCGGGAGGAGTCGAGGCTGGTGGGGCGGCGGTTGGCGGCGATCGCGGAGCTGCTGGGCCGGCGCACCTGGGAGGCCGAAGCCGAGGATCCGGACTGTGGCTACATGATCGTCACCGGGTTGCAGCGCACCAGTGCGGAGGTGGCCGCGGCGATGAATCTGTCGGCGGCGGCGGCCAGTGTGCTGGTGTCGCAGGCCGATGCGTTGGACAGCCGGCTGCCGAAGGTGGCCGCGGTGCTGGCTCGGGGTGACATCGACTGGCGCACCGTGCAGATCATCGTGTCGCGCAGTGAGTTGGTCAGTGATCGCAGGATCATCGCGGCCCTGGATACGCAATTGGCCGAACGAATCTCGCGGTGGCAGTCCTGGTCGCGCAAGCGGGTGATCGATGCAGTGGACGCCGCGGTGCGCACGCTGGATCGCGATGCGGTCAAGGAGCGGGAGCGCGCCGAGGACCGCCGGCGCATGGATGTGATCGCGGTGGGTGACGGTACGGCCAAGGTCGACGGGGTGGTGGACGCCGAGACTGCGGTGATCTTCGACCGCACGTTGGGCGAACTCGCGACGGCGGTGTGCCGCGAGGACCCTCGGACCCTCGCTCAGCGCCGCGCGGACGCGGTGGCCGCGATGGCGCAGGGACAACCGCTGGCCTGCCGGTGTGAGGCATGTGCCACCCGCCCGGTGACGCCCGCTGCGGGTGGGCCGGCTCCCGCGCCGGCCGCCGACGACATGGGTGACAAGATCACCGCCGACAACGCGGCGGACACGAGCGGCGTCCAGACCGCCGCTGACACCGGGGAGGTCGAGGCGTGTGCCACGCCCTCGGCGCCCTCGCCGCCCTCAGCGCCTCCACCCCCGGCGCCCACGCCGTCGGGCACCAGGTTCGTGATCAATGTGATCGCCGATCAGTCCACCGTGCTGGGTACCGGTAACCGGCCGGGCTATCTGGAGGGTTTTGGGGTGATCGACGCCGATCTGGTGCGCCAACTGGCTCAGGGAGCGACGCTACGGCTGCTGAACCCACCAATGGTCACCGCCGAGCAGGCGTTGCGGTATCAGCCGACGGCGGCGGTGGAACGCTTCGTGCGGATGCGCGACCTGACGTGTCGC
>NZ_JAUMSQ010000360.1:0-6104 GCF_030519285.1 Mycolicibacterium arseniciresistens | reverse complement strand
GGCCGACGAGCTCGAGGCGCCCGTCACCGGTCCAGCGGCCGCGGTCGCCGGACCGGTACAGCCGCGAACCGGGTTGTCCGCCGGTGTGATCCGCCACGAACCGGGCGGCGGTGAGCGCAACGCCGTCGCACTGGCCCACCGCGACCGGACCGCCGCGGTGGTACACGTCGCCGATCACGCCGACCGGCGCGGGGTTCAGCGCGTCGTCGAGCACGACCAGCTGCCCGCCGCCCCACTGCGAGAGCTGCTGCCGCTCCTGCTCGTCGGTGATCTGCAGGCTGCGCAGTCGCTCGTCGGGCCGGTCGGCGAACGCGTCGACGACATGGCCGAGCCACGACGCGAACCGCCGGGCGGTGGCCGGCTCGTACAACTCGGTGCGGTAGATGACGTGGCCGCGGCACCCCTTGTCGGACACGAAGAAGTTCAGCGACAGGTCGGCATGGGCCACGTCGAACGTCGGCTCGATGGCGGAGAACGCCGTGTCGCCGTCCGGCCCGCTGTCGATGACCTGCCCGTCGGGGAGCTGCTCGCGAACGTGCACCACCACCCCGAACAGCGGGTTGCGCGACACCGACCGCACCGGGCTGACCGCGTTGACCACCTGGTCGAACGGCAGGTCCTGGTGGGCGTATGCGGACAGCGCCATCTCCCGCGTGCGCACCAGCAGGTCACGCAGCGTCGGGTTGCCGCGAAGGTCGTTGCGGAGCACCAGGATGTTGATGAAGAACCCGACGAGCCGGTCGAGTTCGGGTTCCGACCGGCCGGCCACCGGGGTGCCGATCGGGATGTCCTCGCCGCCGCCTGCCTTGTGCAGCGCCACGGCGACCGCCGCCTGCAACAGCATGAACTCGGTGACACCGAGGTCGCGGGCCAGCGCGGTCAGCTTGTCGCGAGTGGCGCCGTCGAAGCCGAATTCCACCGCGCCTGCGTCTCCGCCGAGCACACGCGGCCTCGGGAAGTCCGGGCGCAGACCGGATTCGGCGGGCGTGCCGGCCAGCTGACGCACCCAGTACTCGCGCTGCGCGGCCATCGACCCGTTCTCGTCGGCCAGCATCCGGCCCTGCCAGGCCGCGTAGTCGGCGTACTGCACCGGCAGCGGCGCCCAGTCCGGCGCCTGCCCGCCGCGCCGCGCCAGATAGGCGGCCACCACGTCACCGAACAGCACCCCTGCCGACCAGTGGTCGCCGGCGATGTGGTGGATCATCAGCGACAGCACATGCCCGCCGGGCGCGCTGAGCACCGCGGCGCGCAACGGCCACTCGTGCTCGAGGTCGAAGACGTGGCGGCGTTCGCGGTCCAGTTCGGCCTGCACCCAGGCGTCGTCGTCACCGCGGGCGCGGCGGACCCGCAGTTCGCCCGGTGCGTTGACGACCTGGTGCGGCACGCCGTCGATCTCGCGGTAGGTGGTGCGCAGGATGTCGTGGCGGTCGACGACGTCGCGCACGGCAGTGACCAGAGCGTCGACGTCGACCGGCCCGGACAGCCGTGCCGCGAACGGGATGTTGTTGACCGGGTTGGGCCCGTCGACCCGGTAGGTGAACCAGGTCCGTAGCTGTGACGCCGACAGCGGCGCCGGGCCGTCGTGCCCGGTGGGCATCAGGCGTGGCCTGTCGTCGTCGGGCGCGGCGCCGGACATGCCGTCGATGTGCTCGGCCAGGCCGGCGACGCTGCCGAGTTCGAAGACCTCGCGCACGCCGAGTTCCACGCCGAACTGCGAGCGCACCGACGCGACCAGCTTGGTGGCCAGCAGCGAGTGCCCGCCGAGGTCGAAGAAGGAGTCGTCGGCGCCGACGCGGTCGCGGCCGAGCAGCTCGCCGAACAGGCCGGCCAGCAGCCGCTCGGTCGGGGTGCCGGGCTCCCGGTAGTCGGTCTCGGAAGTGATCTCCGGCTCGGGCAGCGCGGCGCGGTCGATCTTGCCGTGCGCGGTGATCGGGATCTCGTCGAGCACGACGTATCCGGCGGGTGTCATGTAGTCCGGCAGGGCGGCGGCGACCCGGGCGCGCACCCGGTCCACGTCGACGCCGTCGGCCTCCGCGGCGGGCGTCAGGTAGGCGACCAGGCTCTTGCCGAGCTGAGGCAGGTCGCTGACCACCACGACGGCCTGTCCGACGCTCGGGTCCACCGAGATCGCGGCGGCCACGTCGCCCAGTTCGATGCGGAACCCTCGGATCTTGACCTGCTCGTCGGCGCGGCCGACGAACTCGACGTCACCGTCGGCGTTGCGGCGGGCCAGGTCGCCCGACCGGTACAGCCGAGCGCCGGGAGTGAACGGATCGGCGACGAACCGCTCGGCGGTCAGACCGGGGCGGCGGTGGTAGCCGTGTGCCACATGCGTTCCGCCGATGTAGATCTCGCCGATCACCCCGACCGGCACCGGTTTGAGGTTGTCGTCGAGCAGGTGGATCTGCGTGTTGATCTTGGGCCTGCCGATCGGCACGATGCGGGTGCCCTGCTTGCCCTCCACCTTGTAGCGGGTGGCGTTGATCACCGTCTCGGTGGGCCCGTAGAAGTTGTGCAGCAGCGCGTCGAATGTGGCGTGGAACTTGTCGGCCACCTCGCCGGGCAGCGCCTCGCCGCCGATCGGCACCCGGCGCAGTGTGCGCCACTGGTTGACGCCGGGCAGCGACAGGAACAGCCCGAGCAGCGACGGCACGAAGTGCATCGAGGTGATGCCTTCGTCGCGCAACAGGTCGGTCAGGTAGCCGATGTCGCGCAGGCCGTCCGGGCGTGGGATCACCAGGCCCGCACCGCAGATCAGCATGCCGAAGATCTCGCCGATCGACACGTCGAAGCTCGGCGAGGCGACCTGCAGCAGCCGCTCGGAGTTGTCGATCTGGTAGTCGTCACCGAACCAGACGAAGAACTCGCCGACCGGCCGGTGCGGCACCGGCACCCCCTTGGGCAGCCCGGTGGTGCCCGACGTGTAGATCAGGTACGCGGTGTTGTCCGGGTGCAGCGGCCGTACACGGTCGGTATCGGTGGGGTCGTCGCCGCGGTAGCGCTCGAGTCCGGTGACCGGTTCGCGCAGCACGAGTTTCGGGTCGGAGTCCTCGAGGATGAAGTCGAGCCGGTCCTGCGGATAGGTGGGGTCGACGGGCAGGTACACCGCGCCCGCCTTCACGATGCCCAGCGCGGTGATCACCAGTTCGGGCGACTTGTCCAGCAGCACGGCGACGCGGTCCTCGGCGCCGATGCCCTGCTCGATCAGCCAGTGCGCCATCTGGTTCGCCGCCGCGTTGACCTCGCCGTAGCTGTAGGTGCGGCCTTCGTAGACCACCGCGACCGCGTCCGGTGCGCTTCGCACCTGGGCGGAGACCAGGTCGGGCAGTGTGGCGGGCGGCGTCGAGAACTCCTCGCCGTAGCTCACCTCGCGCAGCCATTCGGCGCCTGCGGCGTCGAGCAGGTCGAGGTCGGACAGCGGGCGGTCCGGGTCGGCCAGCGCGCTGTCGAGCAGCGTCGCGAAGTGGTCGAGCAACTGGCGGGCCAGCTCCTGGTCGAGCACCTCCACCAGGTGTTCGGCCTCCACCAGGATGGCGTCGGCGCCGAACTCGACCATGAATCCGAGCGGCAGCTGCGTCACCTGGCTGCGCAGTTCGGCACGCTCGCAGCGCACGCCGGCCGGGGCGAAGCCGCCGCCGTCGGGCTCGCGGAACCCGAAGCTGACCCGGGTCATCCGCTCCGCCCCGTAGCGCCGGTCGGGGTTGAGCTCGCGCACCACGCGGTCGAGGTTCACCCGCTGGTGGGCGAAGGCGCCGAGCGCGGTGTCGCGGGTCTGGGCCAGTAACTCGCGGAACGTCATGCCCGGCGTGGGCCGCTGCCGCATCACCACGGTGTTGCCGTGGTAGCCGATCACCTCGTCGGCGCCACCGTCACGGTTGAGCACCGGGGCGGCGACCAGGAAGTCGTCGGCATGGGTGTAGCGGTGGATCAAGCCGCCGAACACCGCCAGCAGCACCATGTACGGCGTGCAGCCTGTCTCGCGGGCCAGCGCCGAGACCCGACCTGCGACGTCGCCGGACAGTTGCCGTGTGCTGCGCTGGGAGCGCCAGCTGGTCGGCACCACGGAGCCGGTCGGCCCCGGCAGCTCGAGCGGTTCGGGCATCGCGGCCATCACCGCGCGCCAGTACGCCAGGTCGGCCTCGACGGTGTCGGGCCCTGCGAGGCGTGCGGGGCGGGGCTCCGGCCCCAGTTCTGCGCCGTCGTACGCCCGGGTCAGGTCGGCGAAGAAGACCCGCCAGCAGCCGTCGTCCCAGGCAATGTGGTGCGCCACGAACAGCAGCACGTGCTCGTCGGCGGTCATGCGGGCCATGGTGATCCGCAGCGGTGCGTCCTTGGTCAGGTCGAACGGCGCGGCGAACTCGCGCTGCGCGAGCACTTCGAGCCGAAGCCGCCTGCCCTGCTCGGACATCTGCGACAGGTCGTGCTCGGCCCAGCCGGGGCGCAGGTCGTCGTGCACCTCGAGCGCCGGTTCGCCGTTCTCGCCGGCGCGGTAGGTGGTGCGCAGGACGCTGTGGCGGCGGGCGACCGCGTCGACCGCATCATGCAGCCGCGCCGGGTCGACATCGCCGCGCAGCCGGTAGGACAGGCAGATGTTGAGCAGTGCGCCGCCCGGGTCCATCTCCTGGACGAACCACATCCGTCGCTGCCCGTCGGACAGTCCTTCGGCCGGGCCTGCTCCTGCGTCGGGCGCCGAGCGCAGTCCGCGTTCGGCAAGCTTGCGCCGCAGCAGTTCCAGTCGGTTGTCGTCGAGGCCCGCCGCGTTCGTGATGCGGGTGTGCTCAGTGGTGTCAGTCACGCGAAGCGTTCACTTTCTCTGCTCTGTCGGCCGGCTCGCCGGCCCGGTCGAGGTCTGCGATCAGCTCGGTGCCGGTGATGCCGCCCAGCAACCGGGCCAGCGGAACCGACCGGCCGGTGGCGTGCTTGATCCGCTTGCGCAGATCGAGGGCCAGCAGCGAGTCGACGCCGAGGTCGAACAACGACGCGTCGAGGTCGAGCGCCGACGCGTCGGCCACGCTGAGCACCGATGCGAGTTCGACGCGCACCGCCGCCCGGATGTCGGTGGCGCCGACATCGGTGTCGGCAGCCTGGTCATGCTGAGCCGCTTGCTGGCTCGCGAAGAACATCTGCAGCCGGCTCTCGTCGGCGGAGAAGACCAGCGGATCGCCGGAGTGGTGGCGCAGGCTCGCCTCGATCGCCGCACGCGGCGCCATCGCCAGCAGTCCGGAACGCTCGATCCGGGCGGTCTCGGCGGCGTCGACGACGCTTTCTCCGTCGGCGGCCCACAGCCCCCACCGCACCGACAGGCAGTCCCGCCCCGATGACCGCAGTCGGGCAGCCGTCACGTCGAGCAGCCGGTTGGCCGCCGAGTAGGCGGCGTGCCCCTGCCCGCCCCATACCCCGGACACCGAGGAGCACAGCAGGATCGGCGCGTCCGGCCGTAGCGGCCACAGCTCGACGACGGCGGCGAGGCCGTCGACCTTCGCGGCGAAGGCCTGGGTCAGCACGCTGCGGTCGATGTGGTCGCGGGTGGCGAACCCGGCGGCCCCGGCGGCGTGCACCAGCAGCGACGCCCCGTTGCCTGCGAACTCGGCGGCGGTCACGGCCAGCCGGTCGCGGTCGGTGATGTCGCAGGGCGGCGCGATCACCTGTGTGCCGTGGTCGCCGGCCACCGACGCCAGCACGTCGGCGTCCGCGCCGCGGCGGCCGAGCAGCACGATCCGCTTGGCGCCCTGTTCGGCGAAGTACCGCGCGAAGTGCAGTCCGACCGCGCCGGCGCCACCGGTGATGACGACGTCGTCGAGCAGGCCGGAATCGAGCGCCCACGCCTTCGGAGCCGTTGTCACAGTGGGCAGTTCGCGGCGATATAGCACCGGGACGGCGCCGCGGAGTGCGGCCTCGGCCACGTCGGTGAACAGCGTCTCGGCCACGGCGGCGGCGGCCCCGGCGTCAAGGCCGCCCGCGGGCAGGTCGAGGTGGCGGAACGTCTGGTCGGGGTGCTCGAAGCCGACGCTGCGGTGCATCGCCGCCAGTGCCGCCGGTGCGGGCAGCGGCGCCGGGTCGTCCCCGGTGACCCGTTCGGCGCCTGCGGTGACCAGCCAGACGTC
>NZ_JAUMSQ010000036.1:0-49069 GCF_030519285.1 Mycolicibacterium arseniciresistens | reverse complement strand
CGTACCTGCACACCGTGAACCGCGAGATCTTCTCCGACTGAGCGCAAGGAGCAACGACTGTGACCACACCGTCACCCACCGAGGAACAGACCACCGCCGAGGACCTGCCGCCCGGCACCACGCCCTACTACGCGCGCATGCACAAATGGATCAAACGTGCGGTGCTGGTGTGCCTGGTCGCGCTGGTGATCGAGGGCGCCTTCACCCTGCCGTTCATGGCCGTCTACTACGGCTACCCCACCTTGAGCCTCACCCAGATCTGCAGTGAGCTGCTCAAGGTCCGCTACTCCGACGACACCCTCGAGTGCAAGTACCCTTATCCGCCACTGGGCCCGCCGGAAGGCGCAGAGGGCAAGGACACCGCGAAGGACGAGTGGGGGATCCAACCGATCCCGAAATACGACAGGCTCGGCTTCCGCGAGCTCGTCGACCGCTACGAGGCGCGCCAGGCCCGCGAGGCGGCCGGACAAACTCCCGGACAACAACCGTGACGAAGAAGCTGCGGGTGATCCAGTGGGCCACCGGCAACGTCGGCAGCCACGCCGTCGCGGCGGTACACGAACACCCCGATCTCGAACTGGTCGGCGCCCGGGTCTACAACGCGGACAAGGCAGGCCGCGACGTCGGCGACATCTGCGGCATCGGCCCGATCGGCGTCACGGCCACCGACGACGCCGACGAGATCATCGCCCTGGACGCCGACTGCGTGCTGTACATGGCCGAGGGGGAGTGGAACCCGCCGGTCGCCCTCGACGACGTCTGCCGGCTGCTGGCCTCGGGCAAGAACGTGGTCTCGACGGCGGTGACCGCCTGGATCTACCCGCACAGCGTCGGTGACGAGGTGGTCGCACGGCTGCAGGCGGCATGCGATGAAGGGGGAACGTCGTTCCACGGCACCGGTATCCAACCCGGCTGGGCCGCCGAGGTGCTGCCGCTGACCATGTCCGGACTGTTCCGCCGGGTCGACTCGCTGCTGGTGCAGGAACTCATGGACTACAGCACCTATGGCGTTCCGTTCGTGCTGTTCGACGTCATGGGCTTCGGCAAGCCACCCGACGAGAAGGTGCCGATGGACGAGGAGGCCGTCGGCGGGTTGTCGTTCAAGGCCCCGCTGATGTTGCTGGCCGACGGTCTCGGCGCGACGATCGACGATTACGTCTGGGAACGGCAGGTCGCCGTCACCGACAAGCCGATCGAGGTCAAGGCCGGCCGGATCGAGGCGGGAACCGTTGCCGCGCAGCGCTTCAGCTACACCGCCATCATCGAGGGGCGCCGGGCGCTCACCGTCGAGCACATCACCCGCCTCGGCGCCGAGCAGGCGCCGGACTGGCCGAACGGCCGGGGCTGGAAGGTCACCGTCGAGGGTCTGCCGTCGATGGTCCTCGAATCCCGGATCGCCACCCATGGCGAGGACGACACCGACCAGGGTTGCCTGGGCACCGCCATGCACGCCGTGCATGCGATCGCCCCCGTCTGCGCGGCGGAACCGGGAATCCGCACATTCCTCGATCTGCCGACGATCGTGGGCCGCGGCGTGCTGTCGAGGAAGCCTGCCGGCGGGTGACCCACCGCGTCGTCCAGTGGACCACCGGCAACGTCGGCACGAAGTCCGTGCAGGCGATCGCGGCGAACCCGCTGCTGGAACTGGTGGGCTGCTACGCCTGGTCGGCGGACAAGGTCGGCCGCGACGCCGGTGAGCTCGCCGGGATCCCCACCCTGGGCATAACGGCCACCGACGACATCGACGCCCTGCTCGCACTGCGGCCGGACTGCGTCGTCTACAACCCGATGTTCGCCGACGTCGAGGAACTCATCCGGATCCTCGAATCGGGGGCCAACGTGGTGACGACGTCGGAGTTCATCACCGGCGACGGACTGGGGCCGGACAGGGAGCGCATCGTCGAGGCCTGTCTGCGCGGGGACGCGACGATCTTCGGCAGTGGCATCAACCCCGGATTCATGCAGATGCTGTCGATCGTCACGGCAGGGCTGTCGGACCGGGTGGACCGCATCTCGATCCTGGAGTCCTTCGACACCACCATCTACAACTCGCCTGCGACCGAGAAGCCGATGGGCTTCGGCTATCCCATCGATCAGCCGGACCTCCCCGCGATCACCGAAAAGGGGTCGTGGATCTTCCGGGAGGCCGTGCTCCTGGTCGCCGACGCCCTCGGCGCCCGCCTCGACGAGGTGCGGTGCAGCGTCGACTACGCCCAGACCACTGAGGATCTCGAACTCCCCGGCGGCTGGACCATCGGCAAGGGCTGCGTCGCGGGGGTCGATGTGCGCTGGCAGGGCGTCATCGGCGGACGCGAGGTGATCGAGGTGCGCGGCCGCTGGCGCAAGGGCCAGTCACTGGACCCGGATTGGCCGATGGACTTCGGCTACACCGTCGAGGTCCAGGGCCGGCCGACGATCAGGACCACGCTCAGTTTCGAGCCGCCGCCGGACTTCCGGGCCGAGACACTCGACGACTTCGTGATGCTCGGCCTCACCATCACGGCCATGCCGGCGATCACCGCCATCCCTGCCGTGGTCGCGGCGCCGCCCGGCATCGCCACGTACACCACTCTCCCGCTGATGCTGCCCCGCGGCGTTCTGGCCGCCCGGTGAAAGGTCGAAGCTCGATGTCTGACAACCCTTCGAGAACATATCGGGTCATCCAGTGGATGACGGGCGACGTCGGGCAGGTCGGGGTCCGGCACTTCACCGGCAATCCGACCTTCGAACTGGTCGGTGTGCTGGTGCACGCGCCCGAGAAGGTCGGCAAGGACGCCGGAGAGATCGCCGGCACCGCACCCAACGGCGTCCTGGCGACCGACGACATCGACGCGATCGTCGCACTGGACGCCGACTGCGTCTTCTACACGCCGGTCATCATGGACGTCGACACCGTCTGCCGTCTGCTGCGATCGGGCAAGAACGTCGTCACCACGAGTGGCTTCTTCTACCCGAGCGCCGATTTCGCCGAGTACGGCGACCAGATCCGCGCCGCGTGCGCCGACGGCGGTGTGTCGTTCCACGGCGGCGGGATACACCCGGGCTACGCCGGCGACATCCTGCCCCTCACCCTCGCCCGGGTGGTCGACAGGATCGAGCGCATCGAGGTCTACGAGGTGGTGAACGTCCTCACCGACGCGCCGGTCGACCACATCGACTGGCTGGGCTTCGGCAAGCCGAAGGAGGAGTTCCTCTCCACGCCGACGATTCTCGGCCTCGGGGTGCCGTTCTTCGCGCAGTCGATGCACATGATCGCCGACGGGCTCGGCGTCGAGATAGCCGAGGTGACCGCGGACCTGCGGGCCGCCACCGCCACGCAGGACATCCCGCACGACGAGGGCACGATCGCGCGCGGCACGGTCGCCGCCCAGCACCACGAGTGGACGGCGTGGGTCGACGGCCGGCCCCTGATCGTGTTCCACGCGATCTACCTGACCACAGGGCCGGACGGACTCGACCCCGCATGGGACTGGGGAAAAACGCGGTACCGCATCGTGATCGACGGTGACCCGCCGACGGAGCTGACACTGCAGGGCGTCGAGCAGCCGGACGGCGCCTTCTCCCACCCCGGTTACGCGTGGACCGCGATGGGTGCGATCAACGCGATCCCCGACGTGTGCGACGCCGCGCCCGGCTGGATCACCCATCTGGACCTCGGTCTCGTCCGGCCGCGCGGACTGGTGCGGCCGTGACCGAGGGACCGACGGCGACCCGGCTGCACCACGTCGTGTTCGCCGTCGCGCCCGAACGCCACGCCGAGGCGGCGCGGATGTTCACCGAGATCGGGTTCGCACTGCAGGACCTGGAGCTGACCGAGCTCGGCCTGCAGGTCCACCTCGACTGGGAACGGGGGATCGAACTGATCAGTCCGCTGGCCGGAGCCACGGCCACGGTCGCCGCGTCGGTTCGGGACTTTCTCGCCGGGCACGGCGACGGGGTGTACACCGTCGTCATCCGGGTCCCCGGGGCCGAGGCGGCCGAATCCGTCGCCGGGCGTTACGGCGGGACGACGCGTTTCCGGCAGCACTTCGACGGGGACGGAACCTATCTCGACGAGGTCGACCTCTCGGTGCTCGGCCTGCCGCTGACCTTCCTCGCGACCAATGTGCCATGACGGTCACCGGCGACACCGACAGGGCGGATGACATGGCCACGCCCGGCGAGCAGACCGCACTGCCGCACATCCTGTACGACGGTCTACCCATGGCAGGCGACCGCGGCGCCGGGTGGGCGGCGTTGCGCGACCTCGGACCCGTGGTGACCGGAGACGGGTGGTACTACCTCACCCGGCGTGAGGATGTGCTCGCCGCACTGCGCGACTCCGAGGCCTTCTCGTCATCGAGGGCGTTCGACACCATGGTCAGCCCCGTGCCGCTCATTCCGCTCGCCTGCGATCCCCCGGACCACACCCGCTACCGTCGGTTGCTGCATTCCTTCTTCAGTCCGCAGACGCTCGGACGCATGCTCCCTTCGATGCAGGCGCAGGCCGCCGAGATCATCGAGCGGATCGCGGGCGGCGGTGACGGGTGTGAGGTGATGGCCGACCTCGCCACCCCGTACCCCTCGCAGGTGTTCCTCACCCTGCTCGGTCTGCCGCTCACCGACCGGCAGCGGCTGATCGCCTGGAAGGACGGCGTCATCGGCATCAGCCTCGACAGTGACCCCGACCCCGCCGCTCTGGTGCCCGCCGTCGAGTTGTTCCAGTACCTCAGCCAGGCGGTCACCTCCCATCGGAACGACCCCGGTGACGACATCCTGTCGCGACTGCTCACCGGCGACGACGCACTCACCGATCAGGAGGCGCTCGGACTGGCCTTCGTCCTCGTCCTCGCCGGTTTGGACACCGTCACCTCGGCGATCGGCGCGGCGATGCTCGAGTTGGCCAGGCGTCCGGGCCTGCGTCGCGAGCTGTGCGACAACGCCGCTGCGATACCGGGATTCGTCGAGGAGATCCTCCGGCTCGAACCCCCGGCCCCGGTCGTCGGGCGGGTGACGACGCGGCCGGTGACCGTGTCGGGCCACACGATCCCCGCCGGAGCGCAGGTCCGGCTCTGCCTGGGTGCGATCAACCGCGACGGCAGCGATCCGACCTCCGGTGACGACATCGTCCTCGACGGCAAGCTGCACAGACACTGGGCTTTCGGCGGCGGTGCGCACCGCTGCCTGGGCTCGCACCTGGCGCGCATGGAGCTGAATCTGGTGATCGCCGAATGGCTGAGCCGCATACCCGATTTCGAGCTCGCCTCCCACTACACACCGGAGATCGCCTGGCCCGCCGCCACCTGCACCCTGCCGCGACTGCCCGTCAGATTCCTCGCCGCCAAGGAGGCACCATGAACGTCGAGACCGCGGCGCCGAGCGTGTTCGAATCGAATCTCCCGGTGTTGCACTACGAGGCCACGGAGACGCCGCGCGAGGTGCTGCCGAGAATTCGGGAAGCCCAGGCGCAGGCGCCGGTCGCCATCGGTCCGCTCGGTCCGGAGGTGCTGTCCTACGAACTCTCCCGGACGATCCTGCGTGACAGCCGGTTCGTGATTCCGCCCGGCATACATCTGACGGCGCAGGGCGTGACCTCGGGGCCGCTCTGGGACCGGGTGGTCGGCAGCATCATGTGCGCAGAAGGCGCACATCACCATCGGCTGCGCAGCCTGGTGTCGAAGGCGTTCACGCCGCGCGCAACCGCCCGCCTGCACGGCACCATCGTCGCGGTGGTCAACGAGCTGGCCGACGGTGTCGCCGAGACGAAGCGCTGCGATGTCGTCACCGACATCGCCCGGCAC
The DNA here is from genome assembly GCF_030519285.1 of Mycolicibacterium arseniciresistens. NCBI lineage: Bacteria > Bacillati > Actinomycetota > Actinomycetes > Mycobacteriales > Mycobacteriaceae > Mycobacterium > Mycolicibacterium arseniciresistens. The sequence continues at coordinate 43,289 of NZ_JAUMSQ010000036.1, read as the reverse complement.
TACCCGATCCCGGTGATCTGCGCCCTGGTCGGCGCGCCACGTGAGGACTGGCAGATGTTCTCGCGCTGGGCGGAGGAGATCTTCAAGATGGTCAGCTTCGACGTCGATCTCGTCGCCGAGATCCCCGCCGTCTTGGGCGCATGGGCCGAGCTCGACGCCTACGTCGACACGATGATCGCGCAGCGGCGCCGCGATCTCACCGACGATCTCCTCTCCGAACTCATCCGCGCCGAGGACGACGGCGACCGGCTGAGCGCCGACGAACTGCGCATGACTGTCGCCAGCCTGTTGGTGGCCGGCACCGACACCACCCGAAACCAGTTGTCCGCCTCTGTTCAGGTGTTGTGCGACCACCCCGAACAGTGGGCGATGCTGCGGACCGAGCCCGGCCTGGCGATGCGTGCGGTCGAGGAGAGCATGCGTCACTCGCCCGCGGTGTGCAGCACCCTGCGGACGGTGAACGCCGACCTCACCGTCGGCGGCTACATGTTTCCCGCCGGCACGTTCGTCCTCGTGAACACGTTCGCCGCCAACTGCGATCCGGCCGTCTACCGCGATCCGGACCGATTCGACATCACCCGCGAGGACCCGCCGGCGATCCTCACGTTCGGTGGCGGGGTGCACTACTGTCTCGGGGCGAACCTGGCGAGGCTGGAGCTCGCCGAAGCGCTGCGGATACTGGCGGGACGGCTGCCGAATCTGCGCCGGGCCGGTCCGGCCCCGTGGAAGCCGATGCTCGGCATGAGCGGCCCGACCAGCCTGCCGGTGGAATTCGACACCCCGGTGGCCGTAGGGAGCTGAGTCGGCGGCCGCCGCCAGGGTTCCGGCCGCGGGCACCCCCGTGGCACGATCTGACCCGATGAGCAGAGGACTTCCCGCCGCCGACACCCATGACGTCATCCGCGTGCACGGGGCACGCGAGAACAACCTCAAGGGCATCGACATCGAACTGCCCAAACGCCGGCTCACCGTGTTCACCGGTGTCTCCGGCTCCGGCAAGAGTTCGCTGGTGTTCGGCACCATCGCCGCCGAGTCGCAGCGGCTGATCAACGAGACCTACAGCGCCTTCGTCCAGGGCTTCATGCCGACACTGGGCAGGCCCGAGGTGGATGTGCTCGAGGGCCTGACCACCGCGATCATCGTCGACCAGCAGCGGATGGGCAGCGACCCGCGGTCCACCGTCGGCACGGCCACCGACACGGGCGCGATGCTGCGCATCCTGTTCAGCCGCCTGGGCGAACCGCACATCGGATCGCCGCAGGCGTTCTCGTTCAACGTCGCCTCGATCAGCGGAGCCGGTGCGGTCACCATCGAGCGCGGCGGACGAACGGTCAAGGAGCGCCGCGACTTCGCCGTCGTCGGCGGAATGTGCCCGCGGTGCGAGGGCCGCGGTGCGGTCAACGACATCGACCTGACCGCGCTGTACGACGACAGCAAGTCGCTCAACGGCGGTGCGCTCACCATCCCCGGTTTCAGCATGGAGGGCTGGTACGGCCGGATCTTCAACGGCTGCGGCTTCTTCGACCCGGACAAGCCGATCCGGGACTTCACGGCCAAGGAACTCGACGCCCTGCTGTACAAGGAGGCCACAAAGCTCAAGATCGACGGCGTCAACCTGACCTACCTGGGACTGATCCCGCAGATCCAGAAGTCCTACCTGGCCAAGGACGTCGAGGCGATGCAACCGCACATCCGTGCCTTCGTCGAGCGCGCCGTCACGTTCACCACGTGTCCCGACTGCGACGGAACGCGGCTGTCCGAGACCGCCCGGTCGTCGAAGATCAACGGCCGCAACATCGCCGAGCTGTCCGCGATGCAGATCAGCGACCTCGCCGAGTGGGTGCGCGACCTGGGTGACGCCGCAGCGAAGGTGGGGCCGCTGGTCGCGGCGCTGCGCCAGGGTCTGGACGCGTTCGTCGAGATCGGGCTGGGTTACCTCTCGCTGGACCGGTCGTCGGGCACGTTGTCGGGTGGTGAGGCGCAGCGCGTCAAGATGATCCGGCACCTCGGCTCGGCCCTCACCGACGTCACCTACGTGTTCGACGAGCCGACGGTCGGGCTGCATCCCCACGACATCGCCCGGATGAACGCGCTGTTGCTGCGGCTGCGCGACAAAGGCAACACCGTGCTCGTCGTCGAGCACAAGCCCGAGGTGATCGCCATCGCCGACCACGTGGTCGACCTCGGCCCCGGCGCGGGCTCCGCGGGCGGCGAGATCGTCTTCGAGGGGACGGTGGCCGGGCTGCGCGGAAGTGACACGCTGACCGGTCGCCACCTCGACGACCGGGCCTCTCTCAAGGACGCGGTGCGTGAGCGTTCCGGCGTCCTGGAGGTCCGCGGCGCCGACACCCACAACCTGGCCGCCGTCGACGTCGACATCCCCCTCGGTGTGCTGGTGGTGATCACCGGCGTCGCGGGCTCGGGGAAGAGTTCGCTCATCCACGGTTCGGTGGCGCGCCGCGACGGCGTCGTCGTCGTCGACCAGACCCCGATCCGTGGCTCCCGGCGCAGCAACCCGGCGACCTACACCGGACTGCTCGAACCGATCCGCAAGGCCTTCGCCAAGGCCAACGGCGTCAAGCCCGCGCTGTTCAGCGCCAATTCCGACGGCGCATGCCCGAACTGCAACGGCGCGGGCGTGGTGTACACCGATCTGGGAATGATGGCCGGTGTGGCCGCCACCTGCGAGGTCTGCGAGGGCAGGCGTTTCGACGCGTCGGTGCTCGAGTACACGTTCGGCGGTAAGGACATCAGTGAGGTGCTCGGCCTCCCGGTGTCCGACGCGCTGGCGTTCTTCACCGACGGTGACGCCAAACTGCCCGCAGCCCAGCGCATCCTGAACAACCTGGAGGCGGTGGGACTGGGCTACCTCACCATCGGCCAGCCGCTGACCACGTTGTCCGGCGGTGAGCGGCAACGGCTCAAGCTGGCCACCCGGATGAGCGACAAGGGCGCGGAGAGCGGAGAGGTCTACGTCCTCGACGAACCGACCTCCGGCCTTCACCTCGCCGATGTCGAACAGCTTCTCGCCCTGCTCGACCGGCTCGTGGAATCCGGTAAATCGGTGATCGTCGTCGAGCACCACCAGGCCGTCATGGCGCACGCCGACTGGATCATCGACCTCGGCCCGGGAGCCGGCCACGACGGCGGACGCATCGTCTTCGAAGGCACGCCGGCCGACCTGATCGCCGACCGCTCCACCGTGACCGGTGAGCACCTCACCGCCTACGTCGGCGGCTGAGGATCGCCTAGCGGCCGACCTTCTCGCGCAGCAGGTCGGTGAAGAACCGGCCCGCCGACGCCGGCCGGAACGCCCGCGCCGCCGCGGTGAGCGCATCCCTTGACTCCGTGCTCAGCTCGATGTCGGCGGCAGCGACGTTGAACTCGAGCTGCTCCACGCTCGACGCGCCGGGAATCGCCACCACGCCGGGCAGGCTGATCAGCCATGCCAATGCCACCTGCGCGGGCTTGGCGCCGACATCGGCCCCGACGTCGCGCAGGGTGTTCAGGAGCGGCTGGATGCGACGCAGGTTCTCGGTGCCGAACAACGGATTCATCGCGCGCACACCGCCGGGCCGGTTGTCCGGCCCGTACTTGCCGCCCAGCAGGCCCTGCGCCAGCGGGCTGTACGCCATCACCATGCGATTCTCCCGTTCGGCGAACGGCACCAGGTCGTCGAGCGCCTGGGGATGGGCGAGCGAGAAATGCACCTGGTTGCTCACCACCGGCCTGCCCAGTGCGGCGTCGGCCTTGCGCCACCGCTCGAGCGAGTAGTTCGACACCCCGACGGCACCGATCTCGCCGCGCTCCAGCAGATCCCGCATCCCGGGCATGATGACCGAATCGGGCACCAGCGGATTGGACTGGTGGATCTGGTACAGCGGGATGCGGTCCACCCCGAGCCGCTGCGCACTGGCCCGCGCGCGCTGCCTGACCACGGCGGGGATCGGCGCGATCGGCATGATCTTGCTGGCCACCACAACGTCGGCGCGCTCGTCGCCGAGTGCTTCACCGAGGATCCGTTCGCTCTTGCCGAATCCGTAAATCTCGGCGGTGTCGAACAAGGTCACCCCCAGTGCGCGGGCGCGCTGCACGATGTCGCGAGCGGGGCCCGATGCGTACTGGTCGCCGTACCCCCATTCCCGCGAACCGAACTGCCACGTGCCGAGGCCGATGCGGCTCACCGGTCCGATTCCTTCGACGTCGAGATGCTTCATTCCTCCGACGGTACCGACGTGGGCGATGAGTCCCGGGTCGCCGTCGAGTCTGATAGTCGTAAGAGGATTCCGACTGCTCGGAAGGGAGCCTGTGATGACAGGGAACCAGACCACCACATCGGCCGCGAAGCCGCCGGTGGCCGACCACGACACGTGGCGCGCCGCACTCGACGACCTGCGGCGAAGGGAGAAGGCGGCGACCCGCGAGCTCGACGCGATCGCCGCGCAGCGCAGGCGGCTGCCGATGGTCGAACTGCCCGAGTACACGCTGATCGGCGCCGAGGGCCCGGCCCGGCTGGCCGACGTCTTCGGCGGCCGCTCGCAGTTGATCACCTATCACCACATGTGGAGCGACGGCGCGGACTGGCAGTGCGGCGGCTGCACCGGTTACACCAGCCAGTTCACCAGGCTGGAGTTCCTGGACAGCTACGACGCCCGATTCGTCGTCGTCACCAACGGCCCGATCGAGGAGGCGCTGGCCTACCGGGACAAGGTGGGCAACAGGATGGACTGGTACTCGTCGTCGGAGAGCTCGTTCGGCGCCGACGTCGACGCACCGCCGGGAGGCGGCTTCGCCGTCAACGTCTTCCTGCGCGACGGCGACACGGTCTACCGCACCTGGCACACCAACGGCCGTGGCACCGAGCAGCTCAGCCACAGCTTCCCGTTGATCGACATCCTCCCGTACGGCCGTCAGGAGGAGTGGCTCGATTCGCCGGAGGGCTGGCCGAGCAGACCGACCTACTCGGGCTGGCTGGACTCGCCGGATATTGCCCGGTTCTACGGAAAGGCCGGTAGGTGAGTGCGGAACGATTCGTCGCCAGCCGGAAGATCGCGGCGCCGCCGTCGGCGGTGTTCGCCGTCCTCGCCGACCCGGCGCGGCACAAGGACACCGAGCCGGGGGACTGGGTGCGCGACGCGGTGGACCCGACGCCGATCAGCGGCACGGGACAGATCTTCACGGTGAACATGTACCTGGAGGCCGCAGGCGGACACTATGTGATGGACAACCTGGTCACCGACTTCGAGCCGGACCGGGTGATCGCTTGGCTACCAGGACAACGCGACGAGTCCGGTGCCCACGTTCCCGGTGGCTGGTCCTGGCGTTACGACCTCGCCCCCGACGGTGACGGGACGGCGGTCACGCTGACCTACGACTGGACGGCGACGCCGCAGAGCTTCCGCGATGAGATCGGCGGCATGCCACCGTTTTCCGAGGACTTCATCGCCGAATCGCTCGGGGCGCTAGAGCGCTGTTGTCTGACCTACAGCGGCTGAGCCTCGACCATCGACCAGTACCGGCGTTCGCGTTCGGTGAGGTCGTTGCCGGTGATCGCGCCGAATTCCGCAGCGTCCTGCGCGAACATCGTTGCAGCGTCGGGTAGCGCGTCGGGACCCTCGAGCCGGAAACAGCTCGGCGCCAGCGGACCGAACAGCAGTGCACGGCGGAGTTCGGGCCATCGCGACAGTTCCGGTTCGACACCGGCGGCCCGCGCAAAGGTCAGTGCCGCCAGATTCATCCGGGTCTTCTGCGACGCGCCGCGACGTGACCGGTATGCCGCGACCGACGCGCGCTGCTCCGCTTCGGTCACCGCCGGCAGGATGCCGCTCCACAGGTAGGCGATCCATCTCGCCTGCAGCTCCAGCGGCACGAAGTACCCGCCGGACTGGTCCCACATCCCCACGAAGGCCAGGCCGGGGAGGTCGGGATGAAACGTGTGACGGTCGGCGTCGAGGTGTTCCCCGTCGATGTCGAGTGTCGCGTGGACGTTTCGGCCGAGGAACGGCAGGCTCAGCTCGAATCCGGTGCCGAACAGGATGGCGTCGAATCTCTCGGCCTGCCCGTCGGCGAACGTGACGGTGTCCCCTGCGACCGAATCGACCCACGGGCGCACCGTGATCCGGCCCTCCGCCACGAGGGGAAGGTAGCTCTGGCCGAGGGTGACACCGGCGGCGAACAGTGACGGATCGGGTGCCGGTGCGCCGTACTGGTCCGGGCTGCCGCCGGCCTCGGTGACGATCTCCCGCAGCTGGCGGTCGATCTCGGCCGCGGGCAGGACCTCGTTCGACAGCGTGCCGTATCGGGTGAAGATCCGATGGTCGGACGGCACACCGGCGGCGAACTTGGGCAGCACATAACGCTGCCGCCGCTGTGTGACGACGACGCGGGACGCGCCGAGTTGGGCCAGTTCGGCCGCGATCTCGAGCGCACTGATGGCGCCGCCCGCGACGAGCACCCGCCTTCCCAGATACCGGTCGTGGTAGCGGAAGTCATACGTGGAACCGATGCCGGGGTCGCCGAAGAACGACTCGAGCCCCGGAACGGCCGGGATCACCGGTGAATGAAATCGACCGGATGCCACCACCACCCGGTCGAAGACCTCGGTGCCGTCGGAGTGCCCGACCAGCCATCCGGTGTCGTCCCGGTTCACCGAGTCGACCGCCGTGCCGAATCTGATCCGGGCGGTCAATCCGAATGATTCGGCGTAGCGGTGCAGATAGCGCAGCACGTCGGCGTACGGCGGGTGCACGAGGTGACCGCCGAAGGGCAGGTCGCTGAAGGCGGTCAGGATGCGGCTGGTGTTGGTGTGCATCGACGGCCACACGCCGCTGCGGCCCGGCAGTCCGGACCACTGTCCGCCGAGAACGGGATTCCGTTCGAAGATCGTCGGTTCGAAGCCGCACGATGACAGCCAGCGCGCGGCGACCAGGCCTCCCGGGCCTGCCCCGATGACGGCGACGCGTTCCGCCACGGGATTTTCAGCCCCCGGGCATGTCGATGTCGAGCAGTGCCATCGCGTCCCGGATGCTGGCGTCCGCCCGGTCGAGTGTCGCTTCGAGGCGGTCGATCTCGGCGCCGCTGCTGTTCGGCGTCAGGGTGACGCAGATGCCGGCGAACGACCGGTATTCGTCCACGGCGTTCTGCAGCGCCTCGTTGACGTCTTCGTCCTCGCTGGGCAGTTGATCCTCGAGCAGGTCCGTGGCCTCCTCGAGATCGCGGCAGCCGCTGCGGACGGTCGAGTACTCGCTGTTGACCATCGCTTCTCCCGCGGTGCCCAGCGCCCTGCCGATGGCGGCGACCGCCGAGGTGACATCCCGCTTCCAGGCTTCGGTCACGGGGACGGGAGCGGTCAGTTCCGCCCCGGCGACAGCACGGCCCTGGATCGCGGTACTGCACCCGGTGAGCAGTCCGGCCAGCAGCACTATCGCGAGTAACGGCCTCATGCGGGCCGAGTCTATGGGACTGCGGAAGACCCGGACGGCTTCAGCGAAGGGATTCGGCGCGGGCTCAGCCGGTGGCGGCGGTCGCGCTGGAGTGGCTCGCGGGCTGCACGGTCACCGCATCCATCGGCGGCCCGTTCAGGCCGCTGACGCGGCGGTCGGCGACGGTGGTCGCGACCGGGGTGCCGTTCTGGACGATCGCGACGATCGCCACCTCGTCGTCGACGTCGAAGGTCGTCGCGGGACTCACGGTGTGGTTGCCCCGCTCGGTGAGTGCCGTGGTCTCGGGGGTGATGCGGTAGGTCTGCGTGACACCGTCTGCGCTGCGCGCGGTCACCGAATCCGGGGTGACGGCGATCAGGCGGCCCTCGTGGTTGAGCGCGGGCGCGCCGGCGGTCACGGGCGCCGTGGACGCCGCAGGCGGGGCGGGGGACTCGGCGGGCGCCAGCAACTGGACGGCCGCGGCGGCCACCACTCCGGCACCGGCCACTGAGGCGGAGATGGCGCCGATCACCACGTTGGACCGAGAAGAGGTCCGCGTGACATTACGACCGGTCGCCGCAGGTATTCGGACCGGTGCTTCTTGCATTCGATGTCGACCCGTCATGCGGTTGAGGTTCCCCCGTGCGCGACGGAGGTAAACCGCTCCGGCGAACTCGTCACGAACCGATCCGCCGGGCGGCCTCTCACCTGGGAATACGGCGACGTACCGTGAAGCCGATGGCCCCCGCGATCCTGACCAGCGAGGAAGCGCGGCGTGCTGTGGCCGCCGAACTGGCCGGTGCGGTCGCACGCCCCGCCCGGCGGGTGCTGGCGGGTGTGACCGGGCCGCCGGGCGTCGGGAAGTCGACCTTCGCCCTCGCCGTCGTCGAAGAGCTCAACGAGCGGTGGTCGACGCCGGCGGCGTACCTGCCGATGGACGGCTTCCACCTCGCCAAGGCCCAGCTCGACCGTCTGGGTCTGCGCCGGCGCAGAGGAGCTCCGGACACCTTCGACGTCGGCGGTTACTGCGCCACCCTGACCCGAATCGCGGACAGTCACGGCGTCGCCGACGTCTTCGTCCCCGACTTCGACCGGGCGCTCGACGATCCGGTCGCCGCGGCACGGGTGGTGCCCGCGCAGGCGCGCGTCGTGGTCACCGAGGGCAACTATCTGGCGCTGGTCGCCGACGGCTGGGCTGCGGTGCGTCCACTGCTCGAGCGGCTGTACTACATCGACGCCGATGCGGAGGTGCGGCGCCGGCGGCTGATCGACCGGCATGTGACAGCCGGCCTCGGCGCGGTCGACGCGCAGCACTGGGTCGACACCGTCGACGAACCGAACGCCCGGCTGATCGCCGCGACGAGCGCGTCGTGCGACCGGGTGCTGCTGATCGAGGACGGGTAGTGGTCAGTGGTCGGCGTCGGACAGGATCAGCGCCAGCATCGTGTCGAGCCTGTCGGCCATCCGGTGACAACTGACGGAGCGGGACCGCACCTGCAGCAGCGCGCCCCAGAACACGGTCTCGAGGGTGGCCTGCACCTCAGGCCATGCTCCGGTGCCGAGCGCCGCGGCGATGCGCCGCTGCACTTCTGCGCCGATCCGCGTGCGGACATCGGCCACCACGTCGTCGTCGTTGCGGAGCAGGGCGCGGCTGCACGCCTCGGACAGTCGCGGTTCGTCGGCCAGCACCATCGTTATGGCCCGGAGTTGGGCGCTCACCCGGGCCGCGGCGCCGAGCCCGGGATCGACGTTCAGCGGTAGGGCACAGATCCGGTGCAGATAGAGCTCGGCGAACATCGCGTCGAGGGAATCGAAATGTGCGCGCAGTGCGGTCGGGGCGACCCGCGCCCGCGCGGCCAGTGCCGGCAGCGAGACATCGACGACCCCGGGTGCGTCGCTCGACTCGTCGAGCAGTTGGGCTGCCGCGGTGAAGACCCGTTGGCAGGTACGCCTGCGCCGGTGATGTGAGTCGCGCAGAGAAGTGACGTGCACCACATCTGCACTGGACATGTGTCCAGGTTAGTCGGTCCGACAGTGCATCGCAATCAACGCCGGATGATTCGAGCAGATGGCTGTTTTCGCGCGAGCCGTGGGCAATGCGGGACTTCGGCTGAGGCGGCCTCGTTTCATGAACCGATCAGATCGGACATGTGTCCAGCCCGCTGCGACTCAGGACCGGGTCAGCCGTGCGTATCGCTTCAGGTGGTGGTCGGTCGACCCGAACTCGTACTGGACGGCCGTGAGCCGCTTGAAGTAGTGGCCGATCGCAAGTTCCTCGGTCATGCCCATTCCGCCGTGCAACTGGACGGCGTTCTGCCCCACGAACCGCGCTGCGCGCCCGACCGTGACCTTGGCCGCCGACACCGCGCGGGCCCGCTCCGCCGGTTCGGCGCCCAGGTTGAGCACCGCGAGATACGTGGCGGCGACCGACTGCTCGAGCTCCATGTGCATGTCCACCATGCGGTGTTGCAGCGCCTGGAAGGAGCCGATGGGTTGTCCGAACTGCTGGCGTTGCCTGCAGTACTCGACGGTGTCGGCCACCACCTTCCGCATGCCACCCACCGCCTCCGAGCAGACCGCGGCCGCACCCTCGTCGCGTGCCTGGGCCAGTGACGGCCCGGCCCGTCCCGCGGCGCCGAGCAGTGCGTCCGCGGACACCTGCACGCCGTCGAGAACCAGGTCGGCCGCGCGACGATCGTCGATCGTGCGGTAGCCGTGCGCGTGCAGACCCGGCCGATCGGGTTCGAGCAGGAACAGCGACACGCCGTCGTCCGGGGTGCGCGCGGTGACGAGCAGATGCGTGGCCAGCGGCGCGTTCATGACGACGATCTTCTCGCCGTGGAGCACCCAGCCGGACCCGTCGCGTCGGGCCTCGGTCGTCACCCGCTGCCAGTCATCGCCCGATTCCGCCTCGGTGGCGGCGAGCGCGACGATCGCCGAGCCGTCGGCGATCTTCTCCAGCAGCGCCGTGGCAGCCGGTCCGCCCGCCCGGAGAAGCAGTCCGGCGGCCACCACCGCGGTGTCGATGTAGGGCTCGACCACCAGGGCATGGCCGAGCGCCTCGGCGATCACCATCGTCTCGACAGGTCCACCGCCGATGCCGCCGACGTCCTCGGGCAGGCCCGCGCCGAGGATGCCGAGCTCTTCGGCGAACCCGCGCCAGATCTCGGGCTGCCAGCCGGCGCCGGTCTTGGCCGCCGATCGGCTCTTCTCCAGGTCGTAGCGTGTCGAGAGGTACTTCGACAGCCCGTCGCGCAGGAGTTCCTGTTCGTTGGTGAGTGTGAAGTCCATCTAGAGCCCCAATGCGGCTTTGGCGAGGATGTTGCGCTGGATTTCGTTGCTGCCGGCGTAGATCGAGCCGGCCCGGTCGTTGAAGTAGCGCAGTGGCGCCACGGCTTGCCATGGTTCGCCGCTGACGTAGCCATCCGGAGGCGGCTCGTATTCGGCGATCGGTCCGCCGGGTTTGGTGGCATGCGGCTGGTAGACCCGCGCCCGCGGCCCCGCGGCCTCCATCGAGAGTTCGGTGAGCGTCTGGCTCAGCTCGGTGCCGAGCACCTTGAGCATCGACGACGCCGATCCGGGGTTCCTGCCCGCCGCGACGGCCGCCAGCACCCGGTACTCCAGTATCTCGAGCACCTCGGTCCGGATCCTCGCGTCGGCGAGCCGCAGGGCGAAGGCGGCGTCGTCGATCAGCAGGCCGCCGTCCGGACCGGGCCGGCCCGCCGCGACGGTGGCGATCTCCTCGGCGAGCACCTGGAGCGCGGGCGACGCAGCCCCGCCGCCGCGTTCGAATTCCAGCAGGTACTTCGCCACCGTCCAGCCGTCGTCGATCCGGCCGATCACGTTGGCCTTGGGCACCCGGACGTCGTCGAAGAACACCTGGTTCTGGACCTCCTCACCGGACGTCATCACCAGGGGGCGGATCTCGATCCCGGGGCTGGTCATGTCGATCAGCACGAACGTGATGCCCTGTTGCTTCTTCGCCGCGCGGGTGGTCCGCACCAGGGCGAACATCCAGTTCGCCTCCTGTGCGTGGGTGGTCCAGATCTTGCTTCCCGTGCACACCAGGTGTTCGCCGTCGTCGACGGCCGCCATCGACAGCGCGGCGAGGTCGGAGCCGGCCTCGGGTTCGGAGTAGCCCTGACAGAAGAACACCTCGCCGGTCAGGATCCGCGGCAGGAAGTACTCCTTCTGCGCGTCGGTGCCGAACTTCACGATCGCGTGGGCGACCATCCGGATGCCCATCGGCGACAGCGACGGGGCGCCGGCCAGGGTGGCCTCGCGGCTGAAGATGTAGTGCTGCGTCAAAGTCCAGTCGCAGCCGCCGTACTCGACAGGCCATGCGGGCGCCGCCCAGCCCCGCTCGTGCAGGATGCGTTGCCACTCCATGCTGGCGTCGTGGTCGGCGTACACGCTCGTCATCAGCCGCCCCGCCTGCCGCAGTTCGGGAGTGAGCCGCTCGTCGAGGAAGGCTCGCACCTCGTCACGGAAAGCGAGGTCGTCCGGTGACCAGTCCAGGTCCATCGGACCTCCCGTCTGTCGATTGGTTACGCACAGAGTAAACCTAGTTAGTCAGGTGGAGGTTAGGGGCCCAGGGACGGGCGGTCGGCGCAAGTTCGCCAATCGGCCGCCGCGGCGGGCCCGATCGGTGATGATGACGGCCGACTAGGCTTTGCTGCACGAGGCGCAGCGTCGGGCCGGGAGTCACCCCGAACCGACACCACACGAGGACGGGACCCACAACGTGGATCGGCGACGTAGTAGTCAGGCCAATCGGTCACCCATGGCGTTGCTCGAGCAGATGCCGGCGCTGGTGCTGCTCGAGCGGTTCCCCGTGCCTGTGCTCGCGGTTGCCGAGGGCGGCGCCATCCTGTTCGCCAACGGTGCGTTCGCCGCGATGCTCGGGCGCAACGCCGAGGACATCCAGCGGATGCAGTTCGCAGACATCTGCACAACGGTTCCCACCGACGGACCGGTGTTGTCGGTCGTGCACGAGCACGCCGACATGATCGTCGAGCTCGTGGACCGCGAGGGGTCGACAGTCCGTGCGCAGATGAGTCGTTCGGCGTTGTTGCGCGGCGATGACCCGGTCGCGTTGGCCACGTTCCAGGACCTCACCGAGCGGCTGTGGGTCGAGGAACTCTAGAGACCGGCCGGTTCAGCCGCCGGACGGCGCTCGCAGTGCCTCGCGGGCGAGGAATTCGCGGAAGTACCCGAGTGACTCGTCGGCGACGACGGCGGGCAACAGCACCTGCCACATCCGGGTCAACCGGTTGCGGAGATCGTCGTCGACACCCGACAGCAGTTCGGCGCCGAGCATCGCGCCGACGATGATCTCGGCCACTGCGCCCGGTTCCAGCCCGGCCCGCAGATCCCCTTCGGTAGCGGCCCGCCTGACCTCGTCTGCCATCTCGTCGAGCCAGCCCGCATAGACCAGTCGCGACACTTCGCTGAATCCGCCGAACACCCGCAGCAGTTGCGCGGCCGTGCGGGTGAGCGGGTCGGTGGCGACCCGGTCGACCACCATGAACAACCCGTGAATGATGTTCTCCAGAGCCGGCGACGTGGATGCGCTGATGCTGCGGAACGTCGCCAGCAGGTTGGCCCCGCCCTCGGCGATGATGGCGACCGCCAGTGACTCCTTGGAGTCGAAGTGGTAGTAGAGCGCGCCCTTGGTCAGCTCGGCGCGCTCGATGATGTCTCCCAGACCGACTGCCGGATAACCGATCTCGCCGATGAGATCGACCGCTGCGTCGACGATCCGGCGCCGCGTCGCCTCAGAGCGGGCCTGCCGCGGCATACGCGATCACCTCCGGCGATGGCCTCGAGTTCTCCGGACTGCAGCCCGGAGGGCGATCATAAGTCATCGGCGGGCAGCGGGGTGGCCCGCTTGAGTGCCTGCGCTCCGCGCCGCCGGGCGAACTGGGTGAGGTAGCTCAACCGCTCGGGCCGTGCGATGCCCGGCAGCACGACGTCCCAGGCGTCGACGAGCCGCGTCAGGAACGCGTGCGGCTCGTCGAGGTCGGTTGTCTGCCGGATGCCCACGTACATCGCGACCAGTAACACGGCGATGTCATCGGCGTCGCGACCCTCGAGCAGGTCGCCCTCGTCGATGGCGCGCTGCGCGATGCCTGCGAAGCCGGTGACCCACGAGCCGTGCACGCGGATGGCCAGTCCGTCTGTGCGCCCGATGGATTCGAGAAGGTTGAGCCCGGCCCTGGCGAGGTGGTCACCGATGTCCTCCACGGCGATCACGAACATCACGTCGATGAGCGTCTCCGTGGCGGGCAGTCGCCGGGCCAGCACCTCGGCAACCACGGCGCGGCTCTGTTCGGCCCGGTGGTCGACGATCGCGACCGCGAGCGCGTACTTGGACCGGAAGTGGAAGTACATCGCGCCCTTGGTCACCGCCGCGTCGGCCAGGATGTCGTCGAGGCTGACCATGCTGTAGGCGCGCCGCGAGAACTGCCGCGCTGCGGCCTGCAGGATCAGCAGGCGCGTGGCGTCTGCTTTCCGGTCGACCTGATCGCTCACGGGGTCACCTCGGCAACTGGACTGACAGACGATTCTCTCTGTGATGGGACGGACGGGCACGGCACCCGCTGGTTGGTTGATCGCCCGCCGAACCCTCGAGGGACAGCCGGTCGCTGGTGATTTAACGACACGTCAATACTCTAAGTCATGTCAGAGGGTGCAAAGCATGCCTAAAGTATGTAAAGTGCCCGATCGTGATGACTTCTGGTTCGCGACCGGCGGGACGGCCGGTGACGTCGCCGCGCCCGGTTCCGGGTCGGCGTACCAGCGGCCGGACTCTTTGTGCAGGTCGGTCGGGTGCTACGTTTGGTGTTGTTGCCACTGCCCGCCCTGGCAAACCCCTCGAAGTTCAGTGCGGGCTGTGGTGACCCATATCACTCAATTCGTACGCGGTCGTGTCCGCGTGAAGAAGCAGTCGGTAGATGCGTTAACTCTCGTCGTAGCAGCAGTGTTCGGCCGAAGCGGCTCGGCTGTCTTGCATCGGAGCCCGTCGACCGTGTTCTCGAGTCCGCGTCCATCAGCAACGTTGAGGTAATTAACAATGTGGGACGAAGAAGTCGACGTCGTCTGTGTCGGAGGAGCCGTCGGAGGCCTGGCGAGCGCCATGATCGCGGTGGACGCCGGCGCCGAGGTGTTCGTCGCCACGGCGCCGCCACCGGTGGACGACGACGTCGTGGCGCCACCACCCTCGTATCTCGAGCGCGGCTGGCTCACCCACGCGCCCGAGGACGACGAGACGCGCGAGTACTTCGCGGAGCTCTCGGAGGACCTCGCGACGCTCGACCCCGTTGCGGGCGACATGGAACTGCCGACCCGCGTCGTGCGGGCTCAGACCCGCGACGAACGCGACGGCCGATGGGTCGAACCCTTCTACGGCGGTCGTCTCAGGAAGTGGGCCACTCAGTGCCTGCGGTCGCCCTACGGTCTACTGCACTCACGAGTGGCGGACTGGCAGACCACCACGATGCGGACACCGGCCGGGCGGGCGATCGAGGTCAAGCCGCTGGGCCCGGTGGGAACGGCTGGGACAGTGCTCTCGCTGGCCGACTGGCTCGGGGGACAGGCGCATGATCGGCAGATCAGCATCCACACCGGTGTCGCGCTGCAGCGGGTCGTGTTCGAGGACGGGGAGGTCGCCGGCGTGGTCGTCGACGGCGTGGACGGTCCGCATGCGGTCCGGGCCCGGCACGGGGTGACGATCGCGCCCGCCGACAGTCACGCGGTGGCCATCGGCCGGCGGCCCCTGCAGGGCTACGAGGGATACCAGCAGCTGTGCCTGGTCAGCGAGTCCGCCAGCCGGTTCGCCCGCCTCGAGCTGCTGAACATGGGGTCGACGATCCCGGAACGCGCGCTGAGCTGCCACTCGATGAGCCGGCAGCTCCATCAGCCGCCCCGCGATGGGCGGGCACTGCGTTCAGAAGCTGGGCGTGGGCGAAAACTGCACCGGTACCCGCCCGCCGGCCAGTAGCGCCTCCATCGCGTCGCTGGGCAGCGGTCGCGACAGCAGGAAACCCTGCGCCCGATGGCAGCCGTGTCGCAGCAGCGCGACGGCTGCGGCCTCGGTCTCCACGCCCTCGGCCACCAGCTCGAGGCCGAACGCCTCGGCAAGGGCGATGATCGCGCGCACGATGGCCAGGTCACCGGGATTGGAGCCGAGATCCACGACGAAGCCCTTGTCGATCTTGAGGGCGTCCACCGGCAGTGACTTCAGCAGCGACAGCACGCTGTAACCCGTCCCGAAGTCGTCGATCGCCACCTGCACGCCGACGTCCTTCAGGCCGCCGATCGTCACCCTGGTCGTCTCGATGTCCTGGACGACCACGCTCTCGGTGATCTCCAGGCACACCGAACCGCGCTCGAGGCCGAACTCCTCGACGATTTCGGCCACCGAGTCGATGAAGCCGTCGGTGACCAGCTGCACCGGAGAGACGTTGATGCGCAGTACGATCCCGTGTCCGACGCCGGCTGCACGCCACCCTGCGAACTCCGCGCACGCGTTGCGCATCACCCACCGGCCGAGCTCACCGGCGAGGTTGATCGACTCGGCCACGCCGATGAACGCGTCCGGCGACAACAGGCCGCGGGTCGGGTGCTGCCACCGCACGAGTGCCTCGACAGCGAGGATCTCGCCGGTGCGCATGTCCACCTCCGGCAGGTAGTGCAGCACCAGAGACCCGCTCTCGATGACGTTCTGCAGGTGCAGTTCGATGTCGTTGCGGAATTCGCTGTCCAGCGACATCTCCGCCGAGTAGACCGCCACCTGATTGCCGCCGTGCGACTTCGCGGTCAGCACAGCCTGATCGGCGCGGCTGAGAAGGTTCGACGTGGTGTCATGTCCCGGCACACCGACGGCCACGCCGATGCTGACCGTGCGGGTCAGCATCTCGCCGTCGATCGAGACGCGCTCGCGCAGCACCGCCTGCAGTCGGTAGGCCAGCCGTTCGGCTTCCTCGGGCGAAAGTGGCGAGGCGGGCACGACCACGAATTCGTCGCCGCCGAGTCGCGCGATCAGCTTGTGGTCCCCGTCGTCCTGTCGGAGGCGCTCGGCCAGTATCCGGATGAACCAGTCGCCGGCGGTGTGGCCGAGGTAGTCGTTGATGGCCTTGAGCCGGTCGAGGTCGATGAACAGCACCGACACCGGCCCGGGCCGGCCCGGCGCCAGTCTGGCGTCGAGGTGCGACCAGAGCGCCCGGCGGTTGTACAGGCCGGTGAGGTCGTCGTGGTCGGCGAGGTAGCGCAACCTGTCTTCGGCGGTGATGCGCGCCTGCACCTGCGCGAACAGTGACGCGATTGCCTTGAGCGCATTGAACTCCGCCGCCTGCCATTCGTGGTGACCCGACGTGGCGAAGCCGAGGACGCCGGTGGTCACGTCGCCGGACAGCAACGGCACCAATGCCGTCTCGATCGATCGCTGCTCGGCCGAAGTGGACGCGCTGTCGAGCCGCTTCTCGAGAACCAGAGGCTCCTTGAGGTGCTCGACGCGGCCGAAGTCCGCGTCCGTGTCGAACGGCTGGACGCTGTACGGGTCGGCGGCGTCGCGGGGCGGCCATTCGGCGATCAGGACGGATTCGCGGCTGCTGTGGTCGTTGTGCCGCAGGAATCCGGTGTCGACTTCGAAGTACGTGCCCACGAGGGCCAGCACCCGGTCACTGGCCTGCGCCGATGTCGCGGCATCGACGGCCATCAACTCGGTCGCGACCGCCGCGACGAGATCGTCGAGGCTGCCCCGGTCGGCGCCGGCGGTCATCAGGTGGTCACGGCGGCCGCCGCCGGCTCTCCGGATCCGGTCAGCGCAGCGATCTTCTGCA
Source organism: Mycolicibacterium arseniciresistens (assembly GCF_030519285.1). Classification (NCBI taxonomy): domain Bacteria; kingdom Bacillati; phylum Actinomycetota; class Actinomycetes; order Mycobacteriales; family Mycobacteriaceae; genus Mycobacterium; species Mycolicibacterium arseniciresistens. The sequence goes on along the minus strand of NZ_JAUMSQ010000036.1, from coordinate 26,026 downwards.
GCTCTGAGAAGAAGGTGGACACCTGGTGGGCGTCCGCGCGGTTGGCGAAGGTGCGCCGGTCCCACCACATCATCTTGGTCTGATAGCGCTCGTCGGGATATGGCGTCGCCGGGATCCTGGCCGCCAGCACACCACCCGATGATAGCCAGCGGTTGAGGACGTAGGCCGCTGCGGTCGCGACGGCGAACTGGATATCGAGCAATACCATCGAATGCAGGGGCATACGTGCCAACACATTTGTCAGCTTTCGGCTCTGTTCGGGGTCATCGGACACCCACGCCGATTTGATCTCCACGACGCCGAACGGTAGTCGATCACTGACCATTTTTCGCACCGCGTCCAATCCCGGTTGACCGCTCCATTCAACAACGGCATGGCAATCGTCGACATTCAGGTATGGACCCTTTGCCCGCACTCCGCCGACGACGCGGCCGTCGGTATTGATTCCCGCGCAAAACAAAGCCGTGTCATTTCCGCTACGCAATGCCGGCACATCGAGGGCTGCTTCCACGCCGTGCTTTCGATAGCTGAGTTCGGCGCCGCGAACATACTCGGACCACAGCTCGGGTTCGGCCGCCGGTTGTGCCACCACAATGGTGCATTCGCTGTCGGGGTCCCACCAGCTCGGGCTCGTCTCCAGGCGCAGGTCGACCGAGCCGGAGGTGTCTAGCTGGGGAGCGGTCATGTGAGTCCATCCTTCGGGCAGCCGACCACCGGGGTCGAAGCGGCTGATTCTGGCGCGCATCACGCGGGGTTACGAATACGCGTTGATGAGTATCCCGCTCACGGCGACTTCAATTCCAGCTAGCGAGAGAGACTTGTCCAGCATTGCGCTTAATGGTTACGACTGTGCATCGGAGTTCGCACCCGGCCCGCGAAAGATGGCAATCTCGGCTAATCATTGTCACCGCTGGTCGTATTGCGTCATCGTCGTGCGCTGGCGAACTTTGCAATAGTTTCGGCGGACCGAAAGGCCGTCGTGAGAGGCCGCATCGCAATTTTTCGTGTTTGCCGCAGAGGTGAGCCGGGAAGTCGATTTCCTCGCCATTGGACAGTGGCGTAGAGCGTCCCCGCGCGTCCGGCGGGATTCGTCGGGAACGGTGGCCGGCCGCATTCCGTCACCCCCGATGGCGTCCCCGGCCGCAGGTCGGACGCTGGGCGCCCAGGTGAGCGGTACCACGGGATGACCCGGCTCGCGCGTCTCGCCGGCCGCTGGACCGGCCGGACGGCCGGCGTCGCGGTGTTTGCCTGCCGGTCGTCGATCGTTGAACGTTCACGCGGTTCACAGAAAACGGGGCCGATCGCGTCGCTGCAGGGAAGTTCCCGGCCGCCGCGCCGGTTTCGCCGGTGTGGTCCGGCGTCGAACGATGCGGTGCGGCCGCGGAGCCGGTCGCACCGGCCATGTCTTCCGGCGCACGCGCCGATACACGCGCCGCTCGCCGTGGTGGTCGGCCGGTGCGGTGACGGCTGCCGCCTTCCGGCGGTCGACCATTCATGATCAGAAACGCCGGCGTGCAGAAAACGGGGCCGGCCCGGTACGTTGACAGGCTTCGTGTTTTGCCGTCGCAGCGACGGCAATATCGTTCGCCACTGTGGTGAAAGCGCAGATCACGTGCCCGGTGGGGGCACCAATCGCAGTGTCGTTGCTCACACCGGACCAATAACTGTTACGGCCGTCCAATTGTCTGCTGCGTCAAACCACACATCGGGTCGCTGCGGGGCGGAATTGACAATTGACGCAATGAAAAAAATGGCGCGGCCGTAAATCGTCGATCGATGTTCGAAAACGACAAGCGGTCGATCCGTCGGGCAGTGAGCCGGCTGACGCCGCGACTGTTCGGGTACGAAGCTGGCAGACGCGGCAGCACACGACTCGAGGGGCGGGCGGGGCAGACGTCGGCCGGCGGCTCACGGGCCTTCTGGCCCGTTCGTGACCGCGAACGGTGAACGTGCCGTGGTGCACGGTACTGCGGATCCGCCGTGCCGGGTGGATCCACGCGGCCCTCGAGCGGTTATCTTGTGGTCGAGTGCCGCCGCCGCGAGGACGGCGTCGAGAGGAGAAGTCATGAAGGTGTTCGCCGGTCTCGACGAGCTCGTCGCCGCGGAGGGCGTTCAGCTCGGTCCGACCGAATGGCTGGAGGTCAGCCAGGAGCGCGTCAACCTGTTCGCCGACGCGACCGACGACCATCAGTGGATCCACATCGACCCGGCGCGTGCGGCGGAGGGTCCGTTCGGCGGCACCATCGCGCACGGTCTGCTGACCCTCTCGCTGCTTCCGCACTTCACCCATCAGCTCTACCGCGTCGAGAACGTGGCGATGGCCATCAACTACGGCTACAACAAGGTTCGGTTCATCACGCCCGTGCCGGTCGGTGCGAAACTGCGGGCGCGCGCCGAGATCGCCGAGGTCAAGCAGCTCGACGGCGCCGTGCAGGCGACCATGACCGTGACCGTGGAGGTCGACGGGTCGGACAAGCCGGCCGCGGTCGCGGAGTCGATCGTCCGCTTCATCGGCTGACCCCAACGGGGCCTGCCCCGCGTCCCTACCGTATTGCTTACAGTCGACGTATCGTCACGGCAGTTCGCAGGTGGCTGGACTGGAGGCAGGGTGTCCGACTTCTCAGGCAGGCAGGCCATCGTCACCGGTGCCGGATCGGGTATCGGGGCGGCGCTGTGCCGCGCACTCGTGGCGGCGGGAGCCGAGGTGCTGTGCACCGACATCGACGAGGTCGCCGCGGCGGGCACGGCCGCCGGACTGGGCGCTGCGGCGCGATCGGCGCGTCTCGACGTCACCGACGCCGCCGCCGTGCAAGCCGCGGTCGACGGCGTCGTCGCACGTGCCGGCCGGCTCGACCTGATGTTCAACAACGCGGGCATCACGTGGGCCGGCGACACGGAGCTGCTGACCCTGGAGCACTGGAACGCGATCATCGACGTCAACATCCGGGGAGTCGTGCACGGCGTCGCGGCGGCCTACCCGCAGATGATCCGCCAGGGCGGCGGCCACATCGTCAACACCGCGTCGATGGCCGGACTGGCTGCAGCCGGCCAGATCACGAGCTACGTGATGACCAAGCACGCGGTGGTCGGGCTGTCTCTGGCGCTGCGCAGCGAGGCGGCCGCGCACGGGGTGGGGGTGCTCGCCGTGTGCCCGACGGCAGTCGAGACGCCCATCCTGGACAAGGGCGCGGTGGGCCCCTTCGACGGCCGCGAATTCTATCGACGGGGCCAGGGCAGCAAGCACTTCCACGACCCCGACAAACTGGCACGCGATACCCTGCGCGCCGTGCGGCGCAACCGCGCGCTGCTGGTCACGCCCCGCCAGGCGTACGCGGGCTGGATGTTCGCCCGGTTCGCACCGGGGCTCATGCAGCGGATGGCGATCCGCTTCGTCGCTCGTCAGCGCGCCGCGGCGGCACCGGAGACCGCGACGTGAGCCCGCCGACCCCGCGTCCGCCCGAGATCACCGGCGCCTGGCTGGGGGCGGTGCTCAGCGCAGGCGGTCGCCACGTCGGTGTGGACGCCGTCGAGGTGACGCCGATCGGATCCGTTGACAGCGGAGCGTTCCGGCTGACACCGACGTATGCGGCTGCGCAGCCGGACCTGCCTGGCAGTTTCATCCTCGAGACATCCGGGGACTTCGCACACCGCAGCGAGTGCGCGTTCTACGCATCGGTCCGCGGTCGGGTGGAGGTGCCGGCGCCCGAGTGCATGCTCTGTGAGATCGACGCCGACACTGGTGAATCCGTGTTGCTGCTGGCCGATCCAGCGCCCGTGGTCCTGGTTGACCCGCTTGACGGCTGCGACGAGGAGCGCGCACGGGTGGCCGCCTCGGCAATCGCCGGGCTGCACGCGCCGACCTGGTGTGCGCCCGAATGGTTGCGCTTTCCCGGCCTCACCGCACCGCTGCCGGACAGTGCCGCGGCCAGGGCGCTCGGCGACGCCGCCCGCGCGGGAGGGGAGCAGATCGTCGAGCGGTTCGGCGGGCGGCTCACCGTCGAGGACACCGCGACCCTTGCCGAGGCCATGGCGGCGGTCAGCTCGTGGGTGTCTGTCGCACAGGGCCGATACAGCCTGCTGCACGGCGACTTCCGCCTCGAGCATCTGCTGTTCGCCCCCGACGGTGTGGCGGTCCGGGTGACCGGCTGGCAGACACTCACGGTCGGACTACCGGCCCGAGATGTCGCCTGCCTGGCCGGAACCGGCCTGGAGCCCGAGCTCAGGTCGACGGCAGACCATGATCTCGTGACGGCCTACCACTCCGCACTGGTCGAGCGCGGCGTGACCGGATACGACCTCGAAACCTGCTGGCACGACTACCGGTACGCCATGTTGCAGGCCGTGCTGAGCTGCGTGTCGGCGCTCACCGTGGCGACATCCGGCGGGCATGCGGCGGACCCGTTGCTCGCGATGCTGCACCGCGCCTGCGTGGCCGTCCGCGACCTGCGGACGCTCGAACTCGTCGCCGAGGTCGACTCCGCGGCGCGGGCGGCCGCGCAGTATCTGACACACGTCAACGTTCATTGACGTGTGTCAGAAGCGCTGTTAGTGTCCTGGCTCACAGCAGGAGGTGGGCATGGGCACGCAGCATCCGCGGGTCGCAGTCATCGGTGCGGGCATCAGTGGCCTCACGGCAGGCAAGATGCTCAACGACTACGGGGTGCCGTACACCACGTTCGAGAGCTCGGACCGCATCGGCGGCAACTGGGCGTTCGGCAATCCCAACGGCCACAGCAGCGCCTACCGTTCGCTGCACATCGACACGTCCAGACAACGCCTGTCGTTCAAGGACTTCCCGATGCCGGAACACTTCCCGACCTTTCCGCACCATTCGGATGTGAAGGAGTATCTGGACGCCTACGCCGACACCTTCGGACTGCTCGACCACATCGAGTTCGGCAACGGCGTGGTCCGCGCGGATCGCCTCGACGGGGGCGGCTGGGAGATCCTCGACCAGGGTGGGGAGCGGCGCCGGTTCGACCTGCTGGTGGTCGCCAACGGCCACCACTGGGACCCCCGGTTCCCGGAATTCCCGGGCACCTTCACCGGTCAGTCGATCCACTCGCACCATTACGTCGACCCGACGGCACCGCTCGTGCTCACCGGGAAGCGGATCCTCGTGGTCGGTCTGGGCAACAGCGCCGCCGACATCACCGTCGAACTGTCGTCCAAGGCGCTGCAGAACCGGGTCACCCTCTCCACACGGTCGAGCGCGTGGATCGTCCCGAAGTACATCGCGGGCCGGCCCGGGGACACCATGTGGCGCACCACCCCGTACCTCCCGCTTTCGTGGCAGCGCAAGGCACTGCAGATGGTGGCGCCGGCGATGGGCACCGACCCGACCCGGTACGGCCTGCCGCCGGCGAATCACAAACTGTTCGAGGCGCATCCGACGCAATCGGTCGAGCTGCCGCTGCGACTCGGATCGGGCGACGTCATCCCCAAGCCGAATGTCGCAAGGCTGGACGGCGCGGCGGTGCACTTCGAGGACGGCACGAGCGACGAGTTCGACGTGATCGTCTACGCCACCGGCTACAACATCACGTTCCCGTTCTTCGATCCGGACTTCATCAGCGCACCCGACAACACCATTCGGCTCTACAAGCGGATGTTCATGCCCGGCATCGCCGATCTGGTGTTCATCGGATTCGCCCAGGCCGTCCCGACGCTCTTCCCGTTCGTCGAGTGCCAGTCCCGCCTGCTGGCCGCCTACGCGATCGGGCGCTATGCGCTGCCGCCGGCCGGGGAGATGGACCGGGTGATCGACGCCGACCAGCAGCGTTACGTCGGGCACTGCACGGATCGGCCACGGCACACGCAGCAGGTCGACTACTTCTACTACGAGCACGACATCCGGACCCGCGAGCTTCCCGCGGGCGCCAGGAGAGCCGCCGCCACATCGCCACTGGTGCAGGCGGCGTCGTGAGATCGGCGACCGACCGCCGACCGCCGAACCGCAGCGATGTGCGCCGCGAGGCGATCCTGTCCGCACTCGACCAGTGGTTGCGCGAGACCAGCCTCGACGACGTCAACATCGCCCACATCGCGCAGCAGGCCGGAGTGACGCGCTCGGCGTTCTACTTCTACTTCGAGAACAAGGCCGCCGCGGTCGCGGCGCTGATGGAGCGGATCGTCGACGAGACCTTCGTCGTCAACGATGCGTTCACCGCGACGCCTCAGCCGCCCCCGGCCCGCGTGCGGGCGATGCTCGACGGACTCTTCGACACCTGGGAGCGCCATCGGCACCTGTTCCAGGCGATGCTCGAAGCGCGGGGGTCCAGCGCGTCGGTGCGCGAGATCTGGGACCGCGCGCGTGAGGCTTTCGTCGACTCGATCGCGGCGATGATCCGTGCCGACCGCGCTGCGGGCATCGCACCCGAGGGCGCCGATGCGGAGGTGCTGGCGACGGTGCTGCTGGAATTCAACGACCGGCTGCTGGAACGGCTGACCCTGGGCGGGACGCTGACCCCGCAGCAGCTGCTGGACGGCGCCGCCGCGGTCTGGCTTGGCACGATCTACGGAATCAACACGACGCTGGACCGATCGCAGGAGCTGGCATGACCCGCAACGAGATCTCCTTCGAATCGGACGGCGTCACGTGCAGCGCCTGGCATTTCCCGGCGCGGACTGCGGACTTCGACTCACCGGGCGGGCGTCCTGTGGTGGTGATGGCGCACGGGTTCGGCGGTACCAAGGATTCGGGACTGGCGCCGTTCGCCGAGCAGTTCAGCGCCGCAGGCCTCGATGTTCTGGCGTTCGACTACCGCGGCTTCGGCTCCTCGGAAGGTGAACCGCGCCAGAGCGTCTCCGTCGCCCGGCAGCTGGCGGACTACCGCGCCGCTTTGGCGGCCGCGCAGCGCCTACCCGGCGTGGACCGTCGTCGCGTCGTGCTGTGGGGCTCGTCGTTCTCGGGCAGTCACGTGCTGCGAGTGGCCGCCGAGTGCCCGGAGGTCGCGGCGGTGATCGCCATGACCCCGTTGACCAGTGGGCTGGCGGCGAGCCGTGCGGCGGTGGCGCACCGAGACCTCCTCGCCGCGTTGCGGTGGACCCTGGTGGGTGTGAAGAGCCGGGTGCAGGTGGCGCGGGGGCGGCGTCCGTCTCTGATGCCGTTGGCGGCGCCGCCGGGCGAGTCGGGTGCACTCGCCCTCGACGGTGCCTACGAGAGTTACCGCCGCATCGCCGGACCGACGTGGCGCAACGAGATCGACGCCGGAATCGGCTTCGAGCTGGCCAAGATCCGGACCACGAAGGCCGCCAAGCAGATTCGCGCCCACGTCCTGGTGCAGATCGCCGACTTCGACCGGTTCGTGCCTGCTGACTCGGTCGCCCGCACCGCCGTGCAGGCCCGCGCGCAGGTGCACCACTACCCGTGCGACCACTTCGACGTGTGGCCGGGGCACGACTGGTTCATGACCGCCGCCGGACACCAGGTCGCCTTCCTTCGGCGCGCGCTCGCGCAGCAGGCCCCGCCGGTCAGAACTGGGTAGAGCCGCAGTCGACGGCGATCGCGGCGGCGGTCACGAAGCGTGACTCGTCGCTGGCCAGCCAGGCCACCGCGTCGGCGATGTCCTCGGGCTGGGCGATGTCGGGGATGAACGGGGTGACCATGTTCATCAGACCCGGGTTCGTCGCGTCGGCGCGAACCAGCCCTTCCACCATGTCGCCGGTGCCCATCGGTGTGTTGACCGCTCCGGGATGCACACTGTTGACCCGGATCCGGTGCTTGCCCAGTTCGGCGGCGAACGCCCGCGCCATGCCAGTGACGGCGTGCTTGCTGGCCGTGTAGTGCACCATGAACGGCTGCATCTTCAACCCTGCGGCCGAACTGATCAGGATCACCGACCCGCCGCGGCCACCGTCGATGAGGTGCTGTGCGGCTGCCATCACCGTGTTCCAGGTGCCGGTGATGTTGACGTCGGTCACGTCGCGGAAGTCCTCGGGCGTGATGGTGTTCCACGCCTGCGGTGCGGTGATCCCGGCGTTGGCGATGACGACGTCGAGCCGGCCCAGCTCGGCGACCCCCGCGTCGACCGCCTCGCGGAGTCCGTCGTGGTCGCGGGTGTCGACCACCGAGGACAGGATCCGGCGTCCGGTCGCCTCCACCAGCTCGACGGTCTCGGCGAGGTCCTCCGGAGTGGCGGAATCGTAGGGGACGCACGACGGCAACTTGCCCGCGACGTCCACCGCGATGATGTCGGCGCCCTCGGAGGCCAGCCGGACGGCGTGGGCCCGCCCCTGTCCGCGCGCGGCCCCGGTCACGAACGCCACTCTGCCACTGAGTCTCTCGCTCAAATCCGTACTCCTATGTCGTCTCGGTCATGTGTGTCGAGGTGGCTCAGCTTCGGCGCTGTGCCGCCCGTACCAGCCCGCCGCCGATGATCAACCGCTGGATCTCGCTGGTGCCTTCGTAGAGGCGCAGCAGCCGGACATCGCGGTAGATCCGCTCGACGGGCACGTCGCGCATGTAGCCGCTGCCGCCGTGGACCTGCACCGCCAGGTCGGCGACCTTGCCGACCATCTCGGTGCAGAACAGTTTCGCGGTGGACGGGGCGATCCGGCGGTCCTCACCGGTCACCCACATCCTGGCCGCGTCGCGCACCAGCGCACGGCCGGCCATCACGCCCGCCTGCATGTCGGCGAGCATCGCCTGGACGAGCTGGAAGCTTCCGATCGGCGTACCGCCCTGGGTGGCGCTGGCGGCGTAGGCGACCGACTCGTCGAGCGCACGCTGGGCCGCCCCGACCGACAGCGCGGCGATGTGGATCCGTCCGCGGGCGAGTGACGTCATCGCGGCGCGATAGCCGATGTCCTCGGCGCCGCCGATCAGCGCCGAGGCTTCGACCCGGACGTCGTCGAAGTTGACGTCCGCGGTCCAGGCGCCCTCCTGGCCCATCTTCGCGTCCTTGGCGCCGACCGTGACGCCGTCGGCGTCGGCGGGAACCAGGAACACCGCGATGCCGGGCCCGTCGGAATCCGCCGGCCGGGTCCGCGCGAAGGTGACGAAGAGGTCGGCCGTCGGGGCGTTGGTGATGTACTGCTTGCTCCCGGTGATCACCCAGTCCGCGTCGTTTTGCGAACCGTCGCGAACCGCCTTCGTGCGCAGCCCCGCCGGGTTCGAACCGGCGCCGGGTTCGGTGAGCGCGAACGACGCGACCACGGCGCCGGACGCGATGTCCTCGAGCCAGCGGGTCTTCTGTTCATCGGTGCCGAAGCCCACGAGCACCTGTCCGGCGATGCCGTTGTTGGTGCCGAACATCGACCGCAGCGCCAGCGAGGTGTAGCCGAACTCCATCGCCAGTTCCACGTCCTGGGCGAGGTCGAGGCCGAGGCCGCCCCACTCCTGGGGGATCGCGTAGCCGAACAGTCCCATTTTCTTGGCCTGCTCACGCAGGTCGTCGGGGACGCGGTCGGCGGCCAGGATCTCCTGCTCGCGCGGCACCACGGCGGTGCGCACGAAGTGCCGGGTCTGGTCGAGGATCTCGCGGAAATCTTCGTCGCCGACTTCACTCATGGAGATTCTCCTTCCGCGGGCCAGGGTTCTCGTGCATCGTATATGAAATATGATCACCCGAACCGGGCGGTCCGGGGTCGAGGAGAGGGGTAGGCAGTGTCGTTGCTCAGTGGTCAGACGGCGGTCGTCACCGGCGGTGCGCAGGGTCTCGGCCTGGCCATCGCCGAGCGGTTCGTCGCCGAAGGGGCACGCGTCGTACTCGGCGACCTGAACCTGGAGGCCACGCAGGCCGCCGCCGAGCGGCTGGGAGGGGACGACACGGCGGTCGCAGTGCAGTGCGACGTGACCTCGGGCGCCGACGTCGACGCACTGGTCGCCGCGGCGACCGAGCGGTTCGGCCGGTTCGACATCATGGTGAACAACGCCGGCATCACCCGCGACGCGACCCTGCGCAAGATGACCGAGGACCAGTTCGACCAGGTGATCGCCGTCCACCTGAAGGGCACCTGGAACGGCCTGCGGGCAGCCGCCGCGGTGATGCGCGAGAACAAGCGCGGCGCCATCGTCAACATGTCGTCGATCTCGGGCAAGGTCGGCATGGTCGGGCAGACCAACTACTCGGCGGCCAAAGCGGGCATCGTCGGGATGACCAAGGCCGCCTCCAAGGAGCTCGCCCATCTCGGGGTGCGGGTCAACGCGATCCAGCCGGGACTGATCCGGTCGGCGATGACCGAGGCGATGCCGCAACGCATCTGGGATTCCAAGGTGGCCGAGGTCCCGATGGGCCGGGCCGGCGAGCCCGAGGAGGTCGCCAAGGTGGCCCTCTTCCTTGCCTCCGACCTGTCCTCGTACATGACGGGCACGGTCCTCGAGGTCACCGGGGGACGGCATCTGTGATGCGTGAGGCGGTCATCTGCGAACCCGTGCGCACGCCGATCGGGCGCTATCACGGATCGCTGACGTCGCTCACCGCGGTCGACCTCGGCGTCGCCGCACTTCAGGGACTGCTCGAGCGGACCGGTCTGGCTCCCGACACGGTCGAGGACGTGATCGTGGGGCACTGCTATCCGAGTATGGAGGCGCCGGCGATCGGGCGGGTGATCGCGCTGGACGCGGGACTGCCGGTGTCGGTGCCCGGTATGCAGATCGACCGCCGCTGCGGATCCGGTTTGCAGGCGGTGATCCAGGCGTGCATGCAGGTGGCGGGCGGCCACAACGAACTCGTCGTCGCCGGTGGCGCCGAGTCCATGAGCAACGTGGTGTTCCACTCCACCGACATGCGATGGGGTGGCGCCCGCGGCGGCATCACCGTCCACGATGCGCTCGCGCGCGGCAGGACGACCGCAGGCGGCAGGAACCATCCCGTGCCCGGCGGCATGCTGGAGACCGCCGAGAACCTGCGCCGCCGGTACTCGATACCGCGCGAGGAGCAGGACGAACTGGCCGTGTTGTCCCACCGGCGCGCCGTCGGGGCGCAGACCGACGGGCTGCTGGCCGAGACGATCGTCCCGGTGACGGTGTCGACACGCAGCGGGACGGAGGTGGTCGACACCGACGAGCACCCCCGCGCCGACACCTCGATGGAGTCGCTGTCGAAACTCAAGCCCGTGCTCGGCAGGACCGACCCGGAAGCCACTGTGACGGCCGGGAATTCGAGCGGGCAGAACGACGCCGCGGCGATGTGCCTGGTGACCACGGCGGAGCGGGCGGCCGACCTCGGGCTCACGCCGCTGGTCCGGATGGTGTCCTGGGCCGTCGCCGGCGTGCCGCCCGAGGAGATGGGCATCGGCCCGGTTCCCGCCACCGAGGCCGCACTGGCCAGGGCCGGACTCGGCCTCGCCGACATGGATCTCATCGAACTGAACGAGGCGTTCGCTGCGCAGGCGCTGGCCTGCACCCGCGAGTGGGGATTCTCATCCGCCGATCTGGAGCGCACCAACGTGCACGGCTCGGGGATCTCGCTCGGCCACCCGGTGGGAGCGACCGGGGGACGGATGCTGGCGACACTGGCGCGCGAACTGCACCGCCGGGGCGGGCGCTACGGCCTGGAGACCATGTGTATCGGCGGCGGCCAGGGGCTGGCGGCCGTGTTCGAGAGGGTGGGCGCATGACCAGACTCGCGCAGACGCTGGGGCTCAGCGAGTTCCAGACCGAGATCCTCGCCACCGTGCGGCAATTCGTGGACAAAGAGGTGATCCCGACCGCACAGGAACTCGAACACGCCGACACCTACCCGCAGGCGATCGTCGACGCCATGCGGGAGATGGGTCTGTTCGGGCTGATGATCCCGGAGGAGTACGGCGGCCTGGGCGAGTCGCTGCTCACCTACGCGTTGTGCGTGGAGGAGTTGGCGCGCGGGTGGATGAGCGTGTCGGGGGTGATCAACACCCACTTCATCGTCGCCTACATGATTCGTCAGCACGGCACCGACGAGCAGAAGCGCCACTTCCTGCCGCGGATGGCCACCGGCGAGACCCGCGGCGCGTTCTCGATGTCCGAGCCCGAACTCGGCTCCGACGTCGCAGCCATCCGCACCCGTGCCCGGCACAACGGCGACGGCGGATACACGATCGACGGGCAGAAGATGTGGCTCACCAACGGCGGGAGTTCGACCCTGGTGGCCGCCCTGGTGCGCACCGACGAGGGCGCGGACAAGCCGCACCGCAACCTGACCGCCTTCCTGGTCGAGAAGCCGGCCGGCTTCGGCGAGGTCGCACCGGGGCTGCTGATCCCCGGCAAGCTCGACAAGCTCGGGTACAAGGGAATCGACACCACCGAGATGATCTTCGACGGCTACCAGGCTGCCGCGGACACCGTGCTGGGGGAGGCACCCGGGCAGGGGTTCTTCCAGATGATGGACGGCGTCGAGGTCGGCCGGGTGAACGTGTCGGCCAGGGCGTGCGGTGTGGGTGTGCGGGCCTTCGAGCTGGCCGTCCGATACGCACAGCAGCGCCAGACGTTCGGCAAGCCGATCGCCGAGCACCAGGCGATCGCCTTCCAGCTCGCCGAGATGGCCACCAAGGTGGAGGCCGCGCATCTGATGATGGTCAACGCCGCCCGGCTCAAGGACTCCGGCGAGCGCAACGACGTCGCGGCGGGGATGGCGAAGTACTTCGCCAGCGAGGTGTGCTCGGAGGTCACCCAGCAGAGTTTCCGGATCCACGGCGGCTACGGCTATTCCAAGGAGTACGAGATCGAGCGGCTGATGCGCGATGCGCCGTTCCTGCTCATCGGCGAGGGCACGAGCGAGATCCAGAAGAACATCATCAGCAAGCGCCTGCTGGCCGATTACCGGGTCTGACCGATGACCGTCCCGGATTTCGCTGCGCGGCCTCAACTCTCGGAGGACGTCGCCCGGCTGGTGCGCAGGCGGATCTTCGATGGCAGTTACCCGGCGGGGGAGTACATCCGGCTCGACCAACTCGCCGTCGAACTCGGCATCAGTGTCACGCCGGTCCGCGAGGCACTGTTCGCGCTGCGCGCCGAGGGCCTGCTCGACCAGCAGCCGCGCCGGGGCTTCGTGGTGCTTCCGGTCACAAGCCGCGACATCGCCGACGTGGCGAACCTGCAGGCCCACGTCGGAGGTGAACTCGCCGCGCGGGCGGCCGCCGCCGTCACCGACGAACAGGTCCGCGAGCTGGCCGCCATCCAGGAGGCGCTGGAGGCCGCCTACGCCCGCGACGACGACGAGGCCGCGACGCGGCTGAACCACGATTTCCACCGGGCCATCAATGTCGCCGCTGACTCGCCGAAGCTGGCGCAGCTGATGTCGCTGATCACCAGATACGCACCGGAGTCGGTGTTCCCGACGATCGCCGGTTGGCCCGCCCAGTCCACCGACCACCACCGCAGGCTGCTGGCCGCGCTGGCGGCGCACGACGAACCGATGGCGCGCGAGGTGATGTCGGAACATCTCGCGGCAGGCGCGGAGCCGCTGATCGCTCACCTGCTCACCCGCGGAGTGGTCCGGTGATCCCGCGAGCAGACGCAAAGTCGCACAACGCGGGGCTGTTCCGTGCGAATTCGTGTCTGCTCGCGGTCAAGGGGGGCGCGTGATGGGTGTCCTCGACGGTGTGCGGGTGCTCGACTTCGGCCGGTTCATCGCCGCGCCGTGGTGCAGCGCACTGCTGGCCGACATGGGCGCCGACGTCATCCGTATCGAGAAACGCGAAGGCGGTGAGGACCGTTGGGTGCAGGCGGTCACCGAGAGCGGTGAGGGTGGCACCTTCCTGCAGTGCAACCGCAACAAACGCTCGCTGACGCTGGACACCACCACCGACGCCGGCGCGCAGATCACCCGCACGCTGGTGGCGGACGCCGACATCGTGGTCGCGAACATGCCCGCGGCGGGCATGCGGGCCAACGGGCTGGACTACGAGACGCTGCGCGCCGTCCGGCCCGACATCATCCTGGCCAGCGCCACCGCCTACGGCGAGGGCGGTCCCTACAGCGACCGCATCGGTTTCGACGGCGCCGGACAGGTGATGTCGGGCGCGGTGTTCCGGCAGGGACTGCCCGATATGCCCATCCGGACCGTCGTGCCCTACGCCGACTTCGGCACGGCGCTGACCCTGACCATCGGTGTGATGATGGCGCTGTATCACCGCGAGCGCACGGGGCAGGGCCAGCACGTGGAGGGTGCGCTGCTGCCGACCGCCATGATGCTGTCCAATGCATTTCTGATCGAGCGTGAACTGCTCGGCACCGACAAACCCCGGATGGGGAACCAGGGTGCGTCGGTGGCGCCGTGCGACCTGTACCGCACCGCCGACGACGGCTGGGTGCTGCTGCAGGTGGCCGGGCAGCCGATGTTCAAGCGGTGGTGCCGGCTGATGGGCCGGGAGGACCTGTTCGACGATCCGCGGTTCGCCGACGACGACAAGCGGTGGAGACACGGCGACGTCCTCAACGACCTGATGTCGGCGTGGTGCGCGGACAAGACCAAGGCCGAGGTGCTCGCGCTGCTGGAATCCGCGAAACTGCCTGCGGCGCCGCTGCATTCGACTCAGGACGTGCTCGACGACCCGCACGTTCGGGCGATGGGTTATCTGCAGCGCATCCCGTTTCCCGGCGCGGCGCGCGACGTGCCGATCCTCGACACGCCGTTCCGGATGTCCGCGACGCCCGGCACGATCCGTAGGCGGGCGCCGCTGCTGGGCGAGCACACCGACGAGATCCTCGGCGAGATCGGCTACGGCGCTGCGGATATCGCCGACCTGCGGCGTCGAGAGATCGTGTGACGGCTCTGCGCGTCACCAGTCCGCATCGGTGAACCGGATGACGCCGCGGATGTTGCGGCCCTCGAGCATGTCGCGGTAGCCCTCGTTGATCTGTTCGAGCGCGTACTCGCGGGTGACCATCCCGTCGAGGTCCAGGCGGCCCGCGCGGTAGAGGGCGAGCACCTCCGGGATGTCGTGCTGCGGGTTGGCCCCGCCGAAGATGCTGCCGCGCAAACTCTTCTGCAGCAGGGTGAGGAGTGCGACGTTCATCGTGACGCCGTTCGCCAGGACATCTCCCATCGCGGTGACCACGCAGGTGCCTGCCTTCGCCGTGAGCGCGAGCCACGAGTCGACGTCTGCGCCCTCGGCGCGTCCGACGGTGACGATCACCTTGCGGCACATCACCCCTTCGGTCGCCTCGGCGATGCCGGCGGCCGCGGACACCAGGTCCGGATAGGTGTGCGTGGCGCCGAAGCGCCGCGCCTGGTCCCGCTTCCACTCCACCGGGTCCACCGCGAAGATCCTGCGCGCACCCGACAGGGCCGTGGCCTGCAGCGCCGCCGTTCCCACACCACCGACACCGACGATCGCCACGTCCTCACCCGGCCGCACCTCGGCGGTGTGGACCGCCGAGCCGTAGCCCGTCGTCACGCCGCAGCCGACCAGGCAGGCCACCTCGAACGGGATCGCGGGGTCGATCGGAACCACCGAGCTCCGGTGCACCACGACGTAGGGCGCGAAGGTGCCGAGCAGCGACATCGCGGTCACGTCCGTACCGCCCGCCTGGATGCGGAAGGTGCCGTCGGACACCGAGGCCCCCGACAGCAGGCCGGCCCCGAGATCGCACAGGTTGCGCAGTCCGCTCCGGCACGGCGGACACGTGCCGCACGACGGGATGAACGACATCACCACGTGGTCGCCTACCTCGAGATCGTGCACCCCCGGTCCGATTTCGATGACCACGCCGGCGCCCTCGTGCCCGCCGAGGATCGGAAAGCCCGCCGCCGGGATGTCGCCGGTGACGAGGTGGTGATCGGAGTGGCACAGACCAGCGGTCTCCAACCGGACCTTCACCTCACCCGCACGGGGGTCGCCGATGTCGATCTCCTCGACCGACCAGGGCCGGTGGAAGTCCCACAGCAGTGCGCCCTTGGTTCTCATGTGTCCGCCTCACTTTCCAGGAGCGTTCGTAGTCCGCGCACGTCGACCTTGCCCGAGGCCAGCCGCGGGACCGCGTCGTCGGAGTCCAGCAACACCCACACCGTCGGCACCTTGAACGCACTCAACGACTTCCGGACCGCCGCAGTGAGTCGCCCGACGGTCATCGTTGCGGGGTCGCACACCACGGCGGCCCCGACGCGGTCGTCGAGCACGTTGGTGACCACCGCGAGCTGCACGCCGTCGACGGCGCGCAGGGCCCGTTCGACCTCTGCGGGGTAGACGGTGGCGCCGCTGACCTTGAACATGTCGTCGACGCGACCGTGGTAGAAGAGGAAGCCGGCGTCGTCGAGGTGGCCGAGATCACCGGTGGAATACCAGCCGTCGGGGGTGAACAGCTCCTCGCGGCTGCGCCGGCACATGCCCCGCATGATGTGCGGCCCGCGGATCTGGATCACGCCCGTTGTCCCGTCCGGGACCGCCGCACCGGTCGACGGGTCGGCGATGCGCACCGTCATCCCGTCGAACGGGCGTCCGCAGCTGCCCCACTGCGGCCGGGGCATGTCGGTGTCGGCCGGATATCCGCTGTAGGGGCCGAAGGATTCGGTCATGCCGAACAGCCGCGCGCGGGCACCCGGCTCGGCGCGAAGCTCCGGCGCCAGCAGCGCCTCAAGGCTGCCCGGCCGCAGCGCCGAGAGGTCCGCCTGTCCCACCGCAGACGCCCGCGCCAGTGCCTCCGCCTGCTCGGGCCAACCGCGAAAGAGTGTGACGCGCTCGCGCTCCAACAGCGCCATCGTCGTTTCGGGGCGGGGGATCTGCTCGGTCACCAGGGTGGCGCCGGCGACCAGCGCCGAGATGACGCCGCTGCCGAATCCGCCCACCCAGAAGAACGGCATCGGCAGGTAGAGCCGGGTGTCGGCGCCGATGCACCTGGCGGTCAGCCCGGAGCGCGCGGCGGCAAGCGCGTTGCCGTGCGAGTGGATCACCGCCTTCGGCGCGCCGCTGCTGCCGGAGGTGAACAGGATCGCCAGCGGGTCGCTCGGCTCGACGGCACCGGCCATCGCCGCCACCATGCTCTGCGCGCGCCCCGTTGCGTCGCCGACCGCGTCGTGGAGCCGGTCGATGATCCAGATCCTGCGCAGCGCGGGCAGTTCCGGTGATCGCAGAGGCCCGCCGACGTCGTCCGGCAGGCCGGCCGCCGCGCGTAGCCCGTCCAGGTAGCGATGGCCGCGGAACTCTTCGACCGTGAGGAGGAGCCGAACGGCTGCGGTGCGCAGCTGGGCGAGGAGTTCAGGAGCGCTCAGCAGCGTGCTCAACGGTACGAGGACAGCTCCCACCCGGGTGAGTGCCGTCGCGACGACGACCCACCGGACACTGTTGGGCATGATCAGCCCGACCCGGGTGCCCTTGGTGACACCGGCGAGAATCAGCTCCGCCGCGAGTTCAGCTGTCTCAAAATCGAGTTCGGCGTAGGTGAGGCGGGTGGTCGGGTCGATCACCGCGGGCCTTGCGGGGTGGTCGGCTGCGTGGCCGCGCAGCACGCGGTCGATCGTCCGTGTCATCGGAAGAACTCCGCAAGGCCGCCGACGTCGACCTTGCCGCTCGGCAGCAGCGGCACCTCACCGCGGTGCAGCACCACGACCCGGCGCGGGATCTTGTAGCTGGAGAGTTCGGCGCTCAGGCGGCGCGCGAGGCCGGCCTCGTCGACCTCGACACCTGGGTCGGGGGTGAGCACGGCGGCGACGAGCTGGCCGCGGTCGGCGTCGGGGATGCCGATCACGTGCGCGGGCACACCGGTGACCCTGGCGATGGCCCGCTCGACCTCGGCGGGAGCGACGTTGGCACCCGCGGTCTTGATCATCGACCCGAGCCGGCCGAGGTAGTAGACGAATCCGTCGGCGTCGGTGCGCACCAGGTCGCCGGTGCGGAACCAGCCGTCGGGTTCGAAACTGTCCTCCCGGCTGCGGCGATGGTAGTGCTGCATCAGGTAGGGCCCGCGGATCCACAGCTCGCCGGGTTCGCCGGTCCCGACGGCAGCGGCGGTGCCGGGATCGACCACCTGGATGTCGAATCCGGGCGCCGGCCTGCCGAACGAACCGCGGCGGTGTTCCGGTTGGTCGGTGTCGTCGTCGCTGAGAAGCACCACGCCGCCGGCCTCGGTCATCCCGAGCATGTTGTGGCGCAGTTCGGGGTCGGCGGGCCGCACCTCGGGTGCCATGATCGGGTAGAGGTTGCCCCGGCGCAGCGCCGACAGATTGCGGCCGGCGAAGCTCGGATGCCGCGCCAGGTGGGCGACTCCGGCGGCGAAACCGTTGGTCAGCGTGGGCGATTCGCGTTCGAGGAGGTCGAGGGTGACGCCGGGGTCCTCGGCGTTGGAGCACACCAGGGTGGCGCCTGCGGCCATGGTGGCCAGCAGGGCGAAGGCGAAGCCGCCGATCCAGAAGAACGGCGAGTTGCAGAACAGCGTGTCGTCGGCGGTGTAGCGGCGGACCGCGTTGAGGTTGTGCTGGTGGCCGAGCAGCGCGGCATGGGTGTGCACGGCGCCCTTGGGGGCGCCGGTCGACCCCGAGGTGTACACGATCGCCAGCGGATCGCTTCCGTCGACGTCGTCCTCCATCGCCGCGAGCAGCGTGTCGTCCACCGCATCGACGGACATGTCCAGCGACTGCAGGCCGAAGACCACGTGCCGCAGGTTGGGCACCGCGGGGTCGAGCAGTTCCGTTGTCCGGCCTGCGGGTTCGCCGGTCGACACCGCGGCGAGCCGTTCGCGGTAGTCGTGTGACCGGTACGCCGTTGCGGACAGCAGGATCGAGACGTCACTGTGACGCAGTTGGTCACCGAGCTCGCGGGCCGTGACGAAGGTGGAGAACGGCACCACCGTCGCGCCGATGCGGGCGGCGGCCAGCGCGGCGACGACGAAGGAGGGACCGTTCGGATACAGCACGCCGACATGGGTGCCCTTGCCGGCGCCGAGCGCGATGAGGCCGCGGCTCAGTCGTGCCGACCGGTCAGCGGCCTCGGCGTAGGTCAGCCGGTCGTCGTCACAGACCAGCAGCGGGTGTGTCCCGCGCAGCCGTGCCTGTCGGCTCAGCAGCGCGGGAATCGTCTGCGGGTCAACGGGCATCGTCGTGCCCGGTGCTGGCGGAGGAGCCGAAGAAGCGGCGGACGGCGGCGAGGTCGGCCTTGCCCGACGGCGTGCGCGGGATCGAGTCCACCACCGCGATCTCGGTGGGAATCTCGTAACGCGCCAGCTTGTCCGACAGATACCGCGTGAGTGCGGCGGCGTCGGTGCTGCGCCGATCGCGCAGCTCGACCATCGCGACCGGGGTCTCGCCGAGCCGGTCGTCGGGCCTGCCGACCACGGTCGCGCCTGCGACGTCGGGATGGTTCTCCAGTGCGGTCCGCACGTCGTCGGGCATGACCTTGAAGCCGCCCCGGATGATCGCCTGATCGGCCCGTCCGAGTATCCACAGGAACCCGTCGGCGTCGATGCGGGCGAGGTCGGTGGTGCGGAGCCAGCCGGCTTCGGGACCGAGCTGTGCCGGCCTGACCTCGAGGACCCCGGGATCGCCGGGCGGCAGCGGGGTGCCGTCATCACCGACGACACGCAGCTGCGCACCCGGGTTCGCGCGGCCGACGCTGCCGCGCTTGGCGGCCCAGAATCGCCGGTGGTCGGCCAGGGTCCAGCCGGCCACGCCGCCACCGAATTCGGTGGCGGCGTAGGACGTCAGCACCGGGACACCGAATCGCGCGGCGAAGGCGTCGGCGTCGTCGGCCGACAGCGGCGCGGTGCCCGAGGTGACCACCTGCAGGCTGCTGAGGTCGTCGCGGTGCAGATCGGAGTGCAGCACCATGCGCAGCGCGGCGGGCACCAGCGAGGCGGCCCTGGGCCGGTGGCGCCGCACGGCGTCGGCCCAGCGGTCCAGGTCGAAGCGCTCGAGCAGCACGAACGGGCGGGCCTCGGCGATACACGACAACACCCGGAAGACGCCGCCGATGTGCACCAGAGGGGAGTTGACGATCGCGACGCCGCGGCGCGGTGCGGTGGGCGCATCCGCCGTGTCGAAGTCCGCGCCGATCACGCTGTGCGCCAGCATGTCGTAGCCGAGGTCGACGCGCTTCGGCGGGCCGGTGGTGCCGCTGGTGAGCATCCGCACCGCGACGCCCGGCCGGGTTTCGCAGGTGGCGCCTGCCCTCTCCGCCGCGGTGACCCTCGGCGCGGTGTCCATGCCGGTCAGCTCGACGAGCGTGGTGTGCGGCGAGGGCGCCACCAGTGCCGACAGGTCGGCGGGTTCGCCGATGACGACGGGCAGGGCGAGCGCGGCGATATCGGAGCGGGTGCGTTCGTCGCCGCGGGACGGGTTGATCACCACGACGGTCGCCTCGCACATGAGGACGCCGAGCAGCGCGGCGACGTGCGCGGGGCGGTTGCGCAACAGCACTCCGACCTGCGCGGGGCGCTGCGCGGTGTGCTGCGTGACGAGGGTTCCGATGTCGCGGGCGAGGTCGCGCAGGTGTCCCCGGGTGACCCACTGCCGGTCGAACTCCACGGCGCCGGACTCGGCCTGCAGGCCGAGCACGTCGTCGATCCGTCTGCTGAGCGGATGCGGCATCTAGCGCACTCGGGGCGGACGGGCGGGTACGGTGCCGCGGGCGGCCAGTTCGGCGGTGCCGAGCGGATTCCCGAGGCGGGTGTAGATCAGGCCCTGCTCCATCGCCGCCCGGTAGGGCCGGTCGAGTGATTCCCAGATTGCCTTCACGGTGCCCTGGGTCGCCGACGGCGGCTTGGCGGCGATGGTGGCGGCGATGTCGTGTGCGCGTGACCAGAGGTCGGCGGTGTCGACCACCTCGGTCACGAGTCCGATCCGCAGGGCGGTCTGCGCGCCAACCCGCTCGTCGTTGCCCATCAGCGCGATGCGTAGCGTCTCGCCGAGGCCCACCTTGCGCATCAGGCCGATCGGCTCGAGCGCGCACACCAGGCCGGCGGTGACGTGCGAGTCGAAGAACGTGGCCTCGGTCGAGCAGATCACCACGTCGGCCTCGTTGACGAAGTAGAACGCGCCTGCGGTGCACATCCCCTGCACCGCGCAGACCACCGGCTTCCACATCTTCTGCCACTTGGGGCTGAGCAGTTCGCCGGGATCCTCGTGGTTCCACACGTTGTCGGGTTGGCCGTAGGAGCTCTTGATGTCGAGGCCGGCGGAGAACGCACGCTCGCCTGCGGCGCGCAGCACGACCGCGTGCACCGAATCGTCGAGCTTGACCGTCCGCCAGGCACGCGCCATCTCCTCGCACATCGTGCGATCGAAGGCGTTGAGCCGCTCCGGCCGGTTCAGCGTGATGGTGGCGACGTGGTCGCCCGCATCGACGTCGAGCAGGATCGTCTCGAAGTCCGGCGACCCCGTCATCGGCACTGCCAATTCGGTTTCCGTTTCTCCGTGAACGCCTTCGGCCCCTCGGCGGCGTCCTCGGTGCGCACCACGCGTTCACGGAAGGTTTCGGCGAGGATCTCCGCCTCGTGCAGCGGCAGATCGAGCGTCTTGTGGATCGCCAGCCTGGTGCCGCGCACCGCCAGCGGCGCGTTGGAGTTCACGATGTCGGCGATCTCGTGGGCGCGTTCGAGTAGCCGGTCGTGCTCGACGACCTCGCTGATCATGCCGAGTTCGTAGGCCCGCTGGGCACTCATCCGCTCGTGCTTGCCCATCAGCGCGGTGCGCAGTGCGATGTTCCGCGGCAGCACCCGGGCCAGCCGCACCATCTCGCGCCCGGCCACCAGGCCGATGCTGACGTGGGGGTCGAAGAAGGTGGCCTGGTCGGAGGCGATCACGATGTCGCCGGTGGTGACCCAATCGAGCCCTGCGCCGCAACACAATCCGTTGATGGCGGCGAGCACCGGTTTGGCCATGGTGCGAAACGGCGGCGTGCCCTCCTGCGGCGCCTCCCACTGGTCGTAGGTGGACAGATAGGGCCGCTCGTAGATCACCCGGCCGTCCTCCGGGATCTCGGTGACGTCGGCGCCGGTGCAGAAGCCCCGTCCGGTGCCCGTGACGATGAGCAGCCACACCTCGTCGTCGTTCTCCGCCTCCTGGTATGCCGAGCGGAGTTCGGCGATCATGTGCGGGCTCAACGCGTTGAGGGCCTTGGGGCGGTCGAGGGTGATCGTCGCCGTGTGTCCGTCGACCTCGTATCTGATGTCGTCGTAGGACCTGCCGGACATGGGTGTCCCTTCCTGGGTGATGGTCATCGGCCGCGGAACTCCGGGTCACGGCGCTCCCGGAACGCCGCCAGGCCTTCCTTGAAGTCACCTGTGCGGCATGAGAGTTCGAGGTGGTGGAGCTCCCGGGTCATGGCTTCGGCGAGTCCGGTGGATCCGGCGGCGCCCAGTGCCTGCTTGGCCAGCCCGATCGCGACCGTCGGCCCCGCGGTGAGCCTCGCCAGGAGGTCCGCGGCGACGTCGTCCAGATCCGCGGGCGGAACGGCCTGGTGGATCATGCCCCACTGCGCCGCGTCGGCGCCGCCGACCTTCTCGCCGAGCAGCAGCATGCGCCTGGCCCTGGCCAGTCCGACCAGGCGGGGGAGCAGCCAGGTGGCACCGGAGTCGGGGGAGAACCCGCGGGTGACGAAGGGTTCCCAGAACGTGGCGTCCTCGGCGGCGACGGTGAAATCGGCCGCCAGCGCCAGATTGCATCCGAGGCCGACGGCCCATCCCCGCACGCCGCACACGACCGGCAGATGAATGCCGTGCAGGAGTTCGACCACCCGGTTCGCGGTGTGCGGGATCCGCCGGACCAGGTCGCCGGTGCGCGGCCGCGTCGAGGACTCGTTGGTCGCGACCCAGTCCGCGCCGGTGCAGAAGTCCGCGCCCGCGCCGGTGAGGTGTATCGCGCGCAGGGCGTCGTCGGTCGCCGCGCGGGTCAGGGTGTCGACCAGGGTGTCGACCATCGTGTGGCTGAGCGAATTCCGCCGGGACGTCCGCTCGATGGTGATGCGCAGGACGGCGCCGGAGTGTTCCACGCGGACCGTGCCCTCGGTAGGGGTGCCACCTTCTGGACTCACCGCGCCCCGCCTCTCCAAATTACGGTTAGCCCTACAGTAGCTAATACCGTTACTATCTTGTACAAGTTAGCAAGGAAAGCGCTTCGACGGAACCGACGACGGACGGGATGTGGGCAGGTGGTCGTGCCGCGCATACGCCAGCCGCGGGTGGCCGAGATCGTGGCGTCCCGGCTGCGCGACGACATCCTGTCCGGACGGCTGCGGGAGGGCGACGTGCTGCCGAGCCAGGAGCAACTCTTCGGCGAGTTCGGGGTGAGCCCACCCGCGCTGCGCGAGGCGATCCACATGCTGGAGGCCGACGGCCTGATCTCGGTGCGCCGGGGCAACGTCGGCGGCGCGGTGGTGCATCTGCCGTCTGCGGAGCGGACCGCGCACATGATCAGCATGGTGCTGCAGTCACGGGCCGCGACGCCCGCCGACGTCAGCGGCGCGCTCACGCATCTCGAGCCGATCTGTGCCGGGATGTGCGCCACCCGTGACGACCGGCTGACCGAGGTCGTGCCCTACCTGCAGGCCGAGATCGACAGGCAGAGTGCGCAGTTCGACGACGTGTCGCGCTACGTGCCCAACGCGCGGCGGTTTCACGAAGCCCTCGTCGCACGGTGCGGCAACGAGCCGATGATCCTGCTGATCGGTTCGCTCGAACTCATCTGGTCGGCGCACGAGTCGGCGGTGTGGAGCGACGACGGTGAAGGACCGGTGGCGCGGCGGACCATGCGCGCGGCGCTGCGCGATCACCAGCGGCTGCTCGACGCCATCGTCGAGGGCGATGCCGTGCGGGCGGAGCGCCTCGCAGGCAATCACCTGGCCGCCGCCCGGCGGAACACGCTGGAGTACGGCAGGGACAGGACCATCGAGGCGAGATTGATCGCCGACGAGCACTTCGGGCTCTACGCCGGCGGCGAGTATCGCCATCGACCGGCCACACACCGACGAGAGGAGTCCGGTCGATGACGACTTCGGATGCAGGAGACGACCGGGTGCTTTTCGAGGCCGACCCGGAGAAGCGGATCGCCACCATCACGCTGAACAATCCCGCGCAGCGGAACTCCTACGACGCGACGATGCGCGACGCGCTCGCCCGCTGCCTGGACCGGGTGGCCGAGGACGACGACCTCACGGTCGTACTGCTGCGCGGAGCGGAGGGAGTGTTCTCCACCGGCGCGGACATGAACAACGCCTACGGGTGGTACGGCGCGAGCTCACCGGCGGACGAGCGCTCCAAACGCAGGCCGAGTCAGCGCCGGCGGCTGACCGTCGACCGCAAATCGTTCGGCTTCTACCACAACCTGATGGGCTTCCCGAAGGTCACCGTCGGTGAGATCAGCGGGTACGCGCTCGGCGGCGGGTTCGAGATGGCGTTGATGACCGACATCTCGGTGATCGCCCGCGACGCCAGGATCGGGATGCCCGCCACCCGTTTCCTCGGACCGGCGCTGGGCAGCCTGCACATGTTCTTCCACCGCCTCGGCCCGGTGCTGGCCCGCCGGATGTTGCTGACCGGCGACATCATCGAGGCGGGTGCGATCGAGCACCTCGGCGTGTTCACCGAGACCTGCGCGACGACCGCCGTCACCGCGCGGGCACGGTACTGGGCGGAGAAGGCGGCCAAGATGCCCGCCGACGGCGTGGTCATCGCCAAGGAGGCGTTCCGGCTGGTCGAGCAGAGCCAGGCCTACCAGGGCGAGGAGGTGGCGAGCTACCTCTTCCACGCCTACGGCACGAACCTGCAGTTCGCACCCGGCGAATTCAACTTCGTCAAGACCCGTGCCGAGCACGGGACGAAGGAGGCGTTCCGGCTGCGTGACGAGCACTTCCACGTCCCGGAACCGGACACGGACTAGAACGGCCCCCGTTACACCTGATACCTTTTGTGTCAAGTATCGCCGCTGCGGCGGCCCGACACACCGAGGTTCGACACCATGGGCACACCCGTCATCGTCGGCGCGACCCGCACGGCCATCGGCCGATCGTTCAAGGGCACGCTGGTCAACACGCCGCCCGAAACCCTCATCACCACGGTGCTGCCCGAGGTGGTGCGGCGATCAGGCGTGGATCCGGCGGCGTTCGACGACATCATCTTCGCCGAATCACATTACGGCGGAGGCGATCTCGCCCGGTATGCCGCGACGGCCACCGGGATGGAGCAGGTGCCGGGCCAGTCGGTGAACCGGCACTGCGCGGGCAGCCTCACCGCGATCGGCAACGCATCGGCCCAGATCGGTTCCGGCATGGAGCGGGCGCTGGTCGCCGGCGGCGTGCAGTCGCTGTCGATGACACCGCTGACCAACTGGCGCATCCCCGGTCCCGAGCTGAAGTTCGAGGAGCGGTGGATGCCGCCGACGCACGTCGAGACCCCCGACGCGCCGGCCAAGGACATGTCGATCACGGTCGGCTGGAACACCGCACAGGCGGTCGGCATCACCCGCGAGGAGATGGATGCGTGGGCCGCGCGGTCCCACCAACGGGCCATCGCCGCGATGGACGCCGGGAAGTTCCTCGACGAGATCGTCTCGCTGAAGGTCACCCAGGCCGACGGCTCGTTCGTCGATTTCAGTGTCGACGAGCACCCGCGCCGTGACACCACCGTCGAGAAACTCGCCGGGCTCAAGGTGCTGCACCCGGAGATCGAGGGCTTCTCGATCACCGCGGGCAACAGCAGTGGCACCAACGACGCGGCCGCCGCGGTGGCCCTGGTCGACGCGGACTACGCCGCCGCGGAGAATCTCGCCGTGCTGGCGAGGGTGCGGGCGTGGGCCGCTGCGGGCGTCGCGCCGCGCGACACCGGCCTCGGCGCCGTGAAGGTGATCGGAAAGGTGTTGCAGCGGGCCGGATTGTCGCCGGGCGACGTGGCGCTGTGGGAGATCAACGAGGCGTTCGCGTCGGTGCCGATCGCGGCATGCCGCGAGTACGGACTGGACGAGGAGAGGGTGAACTTCTCCGGAAGCGGTTGCAGCCTCGGCCATCCCATCGCCGCGTCGGGCGCGCGCATGGTCACCACCCTCATCTACGAACTGCAGCGGCGCGGCGGCGGTATCGGCGTGGCGGCGATGTGCGCGGGCGGCGGTCAGGGCGGCGCGGTCGTCATCGAGGTCTGAGGCCGCGCCGGGCCGTCGCTCAGGCGCGCCGCGTCGGGGCCTTA
>NZ_JAUMSQ010000359.1:0-1492 GCF_030519285.1 Mycolicibacterium arseniciresistens | reverse complement strand
TCGTCCCCGGTGACCCGTTCGGCGCCTGCGGTGACCAGCCAGACGTCGCGGCACTGCGGCCCGGCAGCGGTCGCGTACTCCAGCAGGCCGCCGGCAACCTGTCCGGTCAGCTCGGCGGCGGCCGGCGCGGCGTCGGTCTGTTCGGCGGCGGGGGCGACGACGACGAGCATCTCGGCGCGGTCGGCGGGCGCCACGGTGACCGCAGAGTGTCCCTCGATCGCGGCTCGGACCAGGCCGGCCAGCGGGTGCCGGGGTTCGGGCGACAGCACCGCGACGGTCCGCGAGGTGTTGGCCGTCGTTGTGGGACGGGCCGTTTCGCGCCACAACTCGGTCGCGATCGTCACCGGCGCTGATGTCGTGGCTTCACGGGCGGCCGCGGGTTCGGGCGCCACCCACATGTGCGTGGCGCGCATCGGCGCGTTCGGGAAGTCGCGCAGCGGCCGGGTGTCACCGACGAGATCGGCCCAACGGTAGCGGGTGTCGGTCACCGCGGCGGCGGCGATGTTGGCCGTCAGCCGGTCGACCAGCGCCGCGTCGCGGTGCCCGGATCCGACGAGGACGGCGGGGCCAGAGGCGAAGTCGAGGGTGTCGAGCGTGTCGCCGATCGCGAAGAGCAGTGCGGGATGCGCCGACAGTTCGACGAAGGCCCTTGCGCCGCATCGCACCGCCGCTTCGACTGCGCGGTCGAAGCGCACCATGTTGCGCAGATTGCCGTACCAGTAGTCACCGAACTCCGTGCCCGCCGCCACCACGTCACCGGTGGCGCCGCCGATGAACTGCATCGGGCCGTCACCGAACCGGGCCTGTGGCAGCGCGGCGGTGAATTCCCCGCGCAGCGGTTCGAGCACGCTGGTGTGCACCGGGAAGTTCACGGTGATCTGGCGGGCGAAACCGCCGCGCGCGGAGACGGTGGCCACCGCGGCGGCGACGGCGTCGCGATCGCCCGACACGGCGACCGAGGCGCCGGCGTTGATCACCGAGAGTTCCAGCCAGCCGGGCGTTTCCGCGATCAGCTGCTCGGCGGCGGCAGCCGTGAGACCGAGGGCGGCCACCGCATACCTGCCCCGCATCCGGTCGGTGACACCGGCGCGGGCGCCGACCACCGCCACGGCGTCGGGCAGCGCGATGACGCCGGCGAGGTAGGCCGCGGCGATCTCGCCGAGGCTGTG
The DNA here is from genome assembly GCF_030519285.1 of Mycolicibacterium arseniciresistens. NCBI lineage: Bacteria > Bacillati > Actinomycetota > Actinomycetes > Mycobacteriales > Mycobacteriaceae > Mycobacterium > Mycolicibacterium arseniciresistens. Next base: position 323 of record NZ_JAUMSQ010000359.1, on the reverse strand, counting down.
GCCGACGGTGAGGTCAGCGGCCACGCCGCAGGACCGCCACACCGCGGCGAGCGCGATCGCGTGGACGAACTGTGCACCCTGGATCTCGATCTCGGCGAACGAATCCGGGTCACCTGCGGTGGTGAGATAGCGCAGCGGGGAGGTCAGCCCGGCGGCGGTGAAGGCGGCGGCGCACTTGTCGGCCTCGGCGCGGTAGGCGGGCAGGTGGGTGTAGGCGTCGGAGCCCATCGCCGGCCACTGGCTGCCCTGGCCGGGGCAGACGAACGCGAGCCGGGGCGTCGTGTGCTCCGCGGAGCGGGCCACCAGCGGATGGTCCCCGCCGG
>NZ_JAUMSQ010000358.1:0-2353 GCF_030519285.1 Mycolicibacterium arseniciresistens | reverse complement strand
ACCGGCATGGCGCACGTCGAGGGGGAGCGGGACCGGTTGCGGCACAAGGCCGCCGCGGTGGCCGCGGCGCTGGCCGCCGACCACCTGGCACTCGGCGAGCATGACCGGGCGCTCGCCGCGGCCGAGCGTTCGGTGCAGCTCGAACCCGAGCAGGACACCGGCTGGCTGGTGCTGGCCGACCTGCATGCCGAACTCGGCGACGCGGGGTCGGCCGAGTATGTGCGCCGCGAACACGCGCGGATCCGCGCGGAACTCGGGGTGCCGACGCTCGTGCGCCGAGGCCGACCGGCCGGGGCCGGTCAGATCAGGCCCTCGCGCACCGCGTAGGCGACGGCGTGTGACCGGTTGCGCAGCTGCAGCCGGGTGGTGATGCCGTGCAGCACGTTCTTCACGGTGCGCTGGCTGTAGCACAGCGTGCGGGCGATCTCGTCGGTGTCGAGGCCGTCGGCGATCAGGCGCAGCACGTCGGCCTCGCGCTGGGAGAGCTTGTCGAACCGCCGCATGACCGGCTGCGGCGTCATCCCGCCCACCCGGCCGAGCACGTCGCGGGGGAGGACGCCGCGGCCGGCGGCGACCTCGGCCACCGTGCGCACGAGGACGTCGGATGTCGCTTCTGCGCGTCGCAGCACGCCGCTCACACCGGCCTGGGCCGCCGTCGTCACGGCCTGTTCGTCGACGGCGCCCAACAGCAGAAGGGTTTGCCGCACACCGGCTTTGCGCAGTGAATGAAGAATCCGGACGGTCGCGCCGTCCAGCACATCGGCGACGGCGATCGCGACCTCGGCGCCGTGCAGGCGCGCGGAGTCGACGACCGCGATTTCGGCCCTCGGGCGGAGTTGACTGACGACGCCGGCTTCGAGGATCGGATCATCGGCGTACACGTAGGTGGTCACTGGTCGCGACATTGCGGACTTCCTCCCGGTCGTTCGTATGGGAGGAAGTATCCGCACGGGCCTCAACAACGGCTCAACGCCGGAACCGTGCCGCTCAACGAGCGGTCAGCGACCCGGGATCAGTCGAGGTAGTCGCGCAACACCTGAGAGCGACTGGGGTGGCGCAACTTCGACATCGTCTTGCTCTCGATCTGGCGGATGCGCTCGCGCGTCACGCCGTAGACCTGGCCGATCTCGTCGAGGGTGCGGGGCTGACCGTCGGTGAGCCCGAAGCGCAGCCGGACGACGCCCGCCTCGCGCTCGGAGAGCGTCTCGAGCACCGACTGCAGCTGATCCTGCAGCAGGGTGAAGCTCACCGCGTCGACGGCGACGACGGCCTCGGAGTCCTCGATGAAGTCGCCGAGCTGGCTGTCGCCCTCGTCGCCGATGGTCTGGTCCAGCGAGATCGGCTCACGCGCATACTGCTGGATCTCCAGCACCTTCTCCGGCGTGATGTCCATCTCCTTGGCCAGCTCCTCGGGCGTGGGCTCGCGGCCCAGGTCCTGAAGCAGCTCGCGCTGGATGCGGCCGAGTTTGTTGATGACCTCGACCATGTGCACCGGGATGCGGATGGTGCGCGCCTGGTCGGCCATCGCCCTGGTGATGGCCTGGCGGATCCACCACGTCGCGTAGGTCGAGAACTTGTAACCCTTGGTGTAGTCGAACTTCTCCACCGCGCGGATCAGGCCGAGGTTGCCCTCCTGGATGAGATCCAGGAACGCCATCCCGCGGCCGGTGTAGCGCTTGGCCAGCGAGACCACCAGGCGCAGGTTCGCCTCGAGCAGGTGGTTCTTGGCGCGGTCGCCGTCGCGGCAGATCCACTGCATGTCGCGGCGCTGCTGAACGGGCAGCTTCTCGCCCTTGTCGGCGAGCTCGGTCAGCTTCTGCGTGGCGAACAGGCCGGCCTCGATGCGCTTGGCGAGCTCGACCTCCTCCTCCGCGTTGAGCAGCGCGACCTTGCCGATCTGCTTGAGGTAGGCACGCACGGAGTCGGCCGAGGCGGTGAGTTCGGCGTCCTTGCGGGCCTGCCGCAGCGCCTCGGATTCCTCTTCGTCCCAGACGAAGTCGCCGGAGGCCTTGTCCTTCTCGGACGGCTCGGCGATCTCTTCCTCTTCGACGGGCGCGGCCGTCTCGACCTTGGGGGCCACCGCGGGGGTCTTCGCCGCGTCGGCTCCCGCGACGGGTTCGTCGTCGTCGGTGTCCAGGTCGTCGAGGTCGATCTCGGGCTCGTCGATGGTCTCGAGATCCTCGCCGGGCTCCTCGACGTCGTCGGTGGTCTCCAGGTCAGTGTCCTCGACGAGGCTCTCCTCGCCGGCACCGGCCTCGGGGGCGGTCGATTTCTTCGCGCGCGTCTTGGCCGGTCCCTTGGCGGGAGCCTTGGCCGGCTTGGCGCCGGCCCGTGCCTTGGGTGCCGCGCCGTT
>NZ_JAUMSQ010000357.1:0-2163 GCF_030519285.1 Mycolicibacterium arseniciresistens | reverse complement strand
ATTTCTTCGCGCGCGTCTTGGCCGGTCCCTTGGCGGGAGCCTTGGCCGGCTTGGCGCCGGCCCGTGCCTTGGGTGCCGCGCCGTTCTCGGCCTTGGCCGCGCGGGCGGGGGCCTTGGCGGCGGCCCGCTTGGCGGGCGCCGCCCCGTTGGCGGTCTTCGCCGGGGCTCTCTTGGCGGGAGTCTTGGTGGCGGTGCGCTTCACCGGCTCGTCGGTTGCCGGGCTTGCCTTGGTCGCTGCCACGTACACCCTTTCGGTCGTGCGTACTCCGGTCTGCGCAGGCGTGCGCCACCGAAAGCGTCTGCTATGTCGAATGCGGCGTTGTATCTGCTACTGGGGATTACCCGCCGCTATTCGGTAGGCGGCCGCCTCGACCATTGTAACGACAGTGTGTGGTAACGCCGCCTCGAGCGGCAAATCCGGCAGGCCCGCGCGTGTCCGGCGAAAAGTTACTTGGCAGTAGTGGTGACGTCGACCGCCGCCGCCATCGCGGCGCCGACGATGCCCGCGGTGTTCTGCAGTGTGGCCGCCACCACAGGGGTGCGGTTCTTCAGCAGCGGGATCCACTTGTCCGCTTTGCGGCTGATGCCGCCGCCGGCGATGAACAGGTCGGGCCAGATCGCGTTCTCGATCGCGATCAGCACCCGGGTGACCTCCTCGGACCACCGCTCGTAGCTCCAGTCCTTGCGTTCCTTGACCGAGGACGCGGCCCGGTGCTCGGCTTCCTTGCCGCCCACCTCGAGGTGGCCGAACTCCGTGTTCGGCAGCAGGGCGCCGTTGTGGATCACCGCGGACCCGATGCCGGTGCCGAAGGTCAGCAGGACGATGACCCCCGTGTTGTCGCGGCCCGCGCCGAACCGCTCCTCGGCCAGCCCGGCCGCGTCGGCGTCGTTGAGCACCGTGATCGACTGACCGCCGAGTTCGGCCGCGATGGCCTCGCGGGCGTTCGTGCCGATCCAGGCCTTGTCCACGTTGGCCGCGGTCCGCACGATGCCGTCGGTCACCACGCCCGGGTAGGTGACGCCCAGGTTCTCGGTCCAGCCGAACTCGCGGACGACGGCGGCGATGGTCTTGGCCACCGCGTCGGGGGTGGCGGGTTGCGGGGTGGCCAGCTTGAAGCGTTCGCCGATCAGCGCTCCGGTGTCGAGGTCGACCACGCCGCCCTTGACCCCGCTGCCGCCCACGTCGATCCCGAATCCCCGGCGCTGCGCATCGCCACCGCCGTCCGGGTCGGCGACGGGGGACTCAGTGGCGGTCATGGGCGCTCCTTCAGCACACGGCCGGCGCGAACCCGGCAAGCGTCTCGCGTCCCACACACTAACGGCTCGACCATGCTCCCGCGTGACTGTCGGGCAACCGGTCAGCGACATTCCACGCCGAAAGTGGTGCGATGGCGCTGTGACCGAAATCGACAGTGACCCGGGGACGCTGCGCGCGGTGGCCGACCAGTTGGCCGACGAGGCCGCGGAATTCGTCCGGCGGCGCCGGGCCGAGGTGTTCGGGGCGGCAGCAAGCCCGTCGGACGGCGGTGCGGTGCGTTCGAAGAGCAGCCGCACGGACCCGGTGACGATCGTCGACACCGAGACCGAGCGGCTGCTGCGCGAGCGGCTGGCCGTGCTGCGGCCCGGTGAACACGTGCTGGGCGAGGAGGAGGGCGGCGCCGCCGGGGTCCGTGCCGGACGCATCACCTGGGTGCTCGACCCCATCGACGGCACGGTGAACTTCGTCTACGGCATCCCGGCGTACGCGGTGTCGGTCGCCGCCCAGCTCGACGGCGAGTCGGTGGCGGGCGCCGTCGCCGACGTGGCGGCCGGCGCGGTGTACTCCGCGGCGCGCGGCCACGGGGCGCAGGTCCGCGACGGCGCAGGTACCCGTCCCCTTCGGTGCAGTGACGCCGATGAGCTGGCCATGGCGCTGCTGGGCACCGGCTTCGGCTATGCCCCGCAGCGGCGGCGGGAGCAGGCCGAGATCCTGACCCGCGTGCTGCCGCTGGTGCGTGACATGCGGCGGATCGGTTCGTGCGCCCTGGACCTGTGCATGGTCGCCGACGGCCGGCTCGACGCCTACTACGAGGACGGGGTCAACGTGTGGGACTGGGCGGCGGGCGCGCTGATCGCCGCCGAGGCGGGCGCCCGGCTGGCGCTGCCGCCGCCCGACGGCGGGGT
>NZ_JAUMSQ010000356.1:0-455 GCF_030519285.1 Mycolicibacterium arseniciresistens | reverse complement strand
CGACGGCGGGGTGGGCGGGGCCGGCCTGGTCGTCGCCGCCGCGCCCGGGGTGGCCGACGAGCTGGTGGATGTGCTGGGCCGGGCGGGGCTGGGCTGAGGCCGCCGGTCAGCAGCCGGTGCTGTGGATCTTCTCGACCAACGTCGGATCGGCGGCCGCGGTCGCGTCAGGGCGCAGACTGGCCAGCACGGCCTCGATGTTGTCGCTGGCGTTCAGCTCGCTGAACTCGGTGCCGATCGCCAGATCCACCACCGCGTCCGGGCGCTCGTCCTCGAACAGCTCGGCACAGGGCGCCACCAGCCACACCGCCGCCGCGGCGGCGCGGCCGGAGGGCCCGAACCGGATCTGGCCGTGGCAGTTCAGCCGGGTGCTCGCGTAGACGGCGTCGTTGGCGGCCTCGGGCTGGGCGAAGCCGAGGTCGCGCAGCTCGCCGGCCACCTCGGCGGCCTGCCCGCCC
>NZ_JAUMSQ010000355.1:0-2540 GCF_030519285.1 Mycolicibacterium arseniciresistens | reverse complement strand
GCCGCGGCGCCGCGGCCGGAGGGCCCGAACCGGATCTGGCCGTGGCAGTTCAGCCGGGTGCTCGCGTAGACGGCGTCGTTGGCGGCCTCGGGCTGGGCGAAGCCGAGGTCGCGCAGCTCGCCGGCCACCTCGGCGGCCTGCCCGCCCTGGCCGCTGGCGTTGAGGACGCGGATCCGGGTGTCGGCCAGCTTGGCGGGCGCGACGTCGGTCATGTCGGCGGTCGACACCTGGGTGCCCAGGGGTGGCGGCGTGGGTTCACCGGGCGCCGGGGCGGGTGGCCGGTTGCACACCGCCGCCTGGGCGACATCGGTGGACTGGTTCAGCGCGATCGACCACACCACCATCGTCACCACCGCCAGCGCTGCCAACGTGATCATCGCGGGCAGGAAATTGCGGCGCCGGAACGGCCGACCGTGCTTGTCGAAGGCCGTGCCCTCGGTGATGTGGGATACCACGGCTAGCACTCTAAGGCCTGGTGGGGCGAAGGTTGCTTGCGGCGCCGGGGCTCCCGACGGAGCATTGTGATGTAAATCACACTGGAACCTGTGGCAGTGCGGGCACGAATCGTTTGGGGAATGCGTTCGACGCTGGTACAAAGCACTGCTGCAAGGATTGATGGAGGGGACGAGGACGATGGCTACCGACTATGACGCTCCACGCCGCACAGAGACGGACGACGTCTCCGAAGATTCGCTCGAGGAGCTGAAGGCGCGGCGCAACGAAGCCCAGTCGGCCGTCGTCGACGTCGACGAGTCCGAATCGGCCGAGTCGTTCGAATTGCCCGGCGCCGACCTGTCCGGTGAGGAACTCTCGGTTCGGGTCATCCCGAAGCAGGCCGACGAGTTCACCTGTTCGAGTTGTTTCCTCGTGCATCACCGCAGCCGGCTGGCCAGCGAGAAGAACGGCATGATGATCTGCAGCGACTGCGCTGCCTGACGTCGTCTCAGTCCTGTCGCAGCGCGGCGAGCACCCGATCCGGGTGGCGCGTGCTGATCAACCAGTACGGCGTCGGGTCGTCCGGGTCGTCGAGCACCAGCAGAACCATCGGGCCGACCCACGCCCGGTGGACGACGTACGCCGCAGGGTCGAGCTGGCGGCCGAGCGCCGCCGACTTCGCCGACCGCGGCACCTCCGCGGACCGGGCGACGACGCCGACCGGCAGGTGCGCCTCGTTGACCCACAGTTCGGGACCGGCTTCGGGCGTCGCACCCGGTCCGGGCGACACCACCCGCAGCTCGGACCTGCTGAACCACACCAGCACCGCGGCGGCGACCGGCAGCAGCACCGCGAAGGGCAGCCACACGGGCAGACTTCGGACGCCCAGGGTCACCTCGTACGCGATCAGCGCACCGAGCCCGAGCCCGGGCAGCCACCACCACCACGGCACCCACAACCGCTCGCGGTAGCGCACCGTTTGTGTGGTCGCGCGCGTGTCTGACACGCGGGCCAGAGTAATCTGTGACGTCGTGTCCACCTCTCTGGCGGTTGTGCGCCTGGACCCCGACCTGCCGATGCCGAGCCGAGCCCATGACGGCGACGCAGGCGTCGACCTGTTCAGCGCCCAGGACGTCGAACTGGCCCCCGGCCAGCGCGCACTCGTACCCACCGGCGTCGCCGTCGCCATCCCGCACGGGATGGTCGGGCTGGTGCATCCGCGCTCGGGTCTTGCTGCGCGCGTGGGACTTTCGATCGTCAACAGTCCCGGCACGGTCGATGCCGGGTACCGCGGCGAGATCAAGGTGGCACTGATCAACACCGACCTGCAGACCCCCATCGTCGTGCGCCGCGGCGACCGGATCGCCCAACTGCTGGTGCAGCGGGTGGAGTTACCCGATCTGGTCGAGGTGGCGTCGTTCGACGAGGCCGGTCTGGCAGGCACCACCCGTGGCGAAGGCGGCCACGGTTCCTCCGGCGGACATGCGAGTTTGTGATGGCATTCGGTAAACGTAAGAACACGGGCGACACCGGGCAGGAGACCTCGGAGGCCGCGGCGGCCGCCGCGGCCGCCGAGGCGGACCTCGAGGGCCCCTTCGACATCGACGACTTCGACGATCCGGCCGTCGCGGCACAGGGCAGGCTCGACCTCGGGTCGGTGCTGATCCCGATGCCCGCCGCCGGCCAGGTGCAGGTGGAGCTCAACGAGGGCGGCGTGCCGAGCGCGGTGTGGGTGGTCACGCCGAACGGCCGGTTCACCGTCGCCGCGTACGCCGCGCCGAAGTCCACGGGACTGTGGCGTGAGGTCGCCGGCGAGCTGGCCGATTCGCTGCGCAAGGACTCCGCCGACGTGCGCATCCAGGACGGTCCGTGGGGCCGCGAGGTGATCGGCACGGCCGGCGGCGGCGTCGTCCGGTTCATCGGGGTCGACGGCTATCGCTGGATGATCCGCTGCGTCGTGAACGGGGTCGCCGAGTCGGTGGACGCGCTCGCCGAGGAGGCGCGCACCGCTCTGCGCGACACCGTGGTCCGTCGCGGCGACACACCGCTGCCGGTGCGCACCCCGCTGCCGATCCAGCTGCCCGAGCCGATGGCCGAACAGCTGC
>NZ_JAUMSQ010000354.1:0-7740 GCF_030519285.1 Mycolicibacterium arseniciresistens | reverse complement strand
CACCGGCGCCGGCCGCGAGGTGATCGACCAGCTGGCCGCCGCGGGCGTGCCGCGGGTGATCCACGTGGGCTGTGAGGCCGCGGCGTTCGCGCGCGACGTCGGGCTCTACCGCGGCCACGGCTACCGGGTCGAGCAGCTACGGGTGTTCGATGCGTTCCCGCTCACCCATCACGTCGAGTGCATCGCGGTGCTGGCTCGCTGAACGTCGGGCCGCTGGGCGAGCAGCCGGCGGATGGGCCGCAGCGCCATCCGCACACTGACCATCCGCGTCGCCGCCTCCCGCAGCACCGCCAGGCCGCGGCTGCGGTTGAACATCAGCCGCGCGAGCTGACGTGAATTGTCCTGCGCGGCAAGCACTCGTGGGCGCTGGGTGGCCTCATAGGCGGCCAGCGCACCGGCCGGCGTCGAGCGGTCGGCGCGCTGCAGCAGGGCCGACAGCAGCCACGCCGACTCCATCGCCATGCCCGCGCCGACGCCTGCGGTCGGGAGGAAACCTGCGGCGGCGTCGCCGAGCAGCACGGTGTGGGCCGTCGTCCAGTTCGGCGCCCGGCAGTCGGTGAGCGGCCAGTAGTAGGGGTCGGGGTCGTCACTCAGGGCGGTCAGTGCGTGCTCGACGCGTGCGCCGGTGACGGTGAGTGAGCGCCGGATCCGGGCGACGAACGCGTCGACTCCCGCGGCGGTGTCCTCTCGCGGGCCGCCGACGAACACGCCGATGCGGCCGGCGACCGGGTAGGAGCCGACGAAGAAGCCCGCGCCCCAGAGCTCTTCGGTGAGATCGGGTGAGTCGTCCGGTGCCGCCCAAGCCACCCAGCCTCCCCACCCGGTGTCGAGGGTGGCGGCAGGCCGGCTGCCAGGCACCAGATCGCGTGTCGTCGAGTTGATGCCGTCGGCGATGACGACCAGGTCGAATCGGTACTCCCGGTCGCCGTCGACCGACGCGATGCCGACCGACGCGCCGTCCGCGCCCTCGGCCAGTGTGCGGACCGTCGAACCGAAGGCGACCGCACAGCCGCCCGTACTGAGCACCTCGAGCAACGCGCCCCGGCCGATGCCCCGGTAGTCCCCGAAGGTGTCGAGAACCGCCGAGAGCGAGTCCTCGCGCAGCGGGCGGCCCGTGTGGCCGCGGACCGCGTACCGGTCGAGCGCGATGCCCGCCGCCCGGTACCCGTCACGCACTCCGAGGCCGTCGATCGCCGGGTCGACCATCGGCATCAGCGCGAGCATGTAGCCGGCGTCCGGCGCCGCGGCCGAGCGCTCGATCAGCACCGGGTGCCGTCCCGCGCGGCGCAGCAGTCCGGCGGCGGTGAGGCCGGCGACGCCCGCGCCGACGATCAGGATGCGCATGTCGTCGGCGCGAGCCTCGTCGTACTGATCGGCCACCGGGACCGGGGTGAACGCCATGACATTCCTTTCGCCTGCATCTCGACGCTACCATTCTGTGTACCGGGTGGTACACGGTATTGTCCGGTGCATGCCGACCGGCCGGATCGCCCGCATGCCCGCTGCCCGACGACGACGATTGGTGCAGGTGGCAGCGGTGGAGTTCGCCGAGTCGGGTTACTCGGGCACGTCGCTGAACCGGATCATCGCCGACTGCGGAATGGGAAAGAGCTCGTTCTACTACCTTTTTGCGTCGAAGAGCGAATTGTTCGAATTCGTGACCACGGAATTGATCGCCGAGGCGGCGTCCCGGTGGACGGTTCCCGACCCGGCGGGCTTCTCGGGCACGCAGTTCTGGCCGCGGGTCGCTGACGTCTTCGCCGAGTTCCTGCGGGTTTCCGAGGAGCACGAGGCCTTCCTGCTGCTGGCCAGGCTGTTCTACAGCGATGCGCCCGGCAGCGCGAAGACCACCGTCGGTGGGGCGCTGGCGGCCGTCGAGGACTGGGTGCGGCGCGCCCTGGCGGAGGGTCGCCGGTGCGGCGCCGTGCGCGACGACCTGCCGGAGGACCTGCAGTACCGGCTGACGGTCGGGGCGTTGCGGCTGTTCGACGAGTGGACGGTCGCCCAACACGACCGGTTCTCGGCGGACGGACTGCGTCGGCTCACCGACGCACAGTTCGCCACGCTGCGGCGGATGCTGGCGGACTAGCCGTCGGGCCGCTGGTAGACGTCGGGCACGCCGTCGCGGTCGGCGTCGCGGGTCTCCTCCTCGTGCAGCGCGCGGTACTGCCGGTTGCGCAGCCGCAGCACCGCCGTCGCGAGCACGGCCGCCGTCAGCGACCCGACGAGCACCCCGATCTTCACGTGGTCCTCGCGGCCGCTGTCGTCGCCGTAGGCGAGATCACCGATCAGCAGCGACACCGTGAAGCCGATGCCCGCGAGCAGTGCCATGCCGAAGACGTCGATCCAGCGCAGCGCGCTGTCCAGCGAGGCCCTGGTGAGAGCCGAGAGGATCCGCGCGGTGCCGAAGATGCCGACGGTCTTGCCGACGACCAGGCCGAGCACGATGCCCAGCGCGATGGGGTCGGTCAATGCGTCGGTGAGCCCGTGCAGGCCGCCGACCGTCACCCCGGCGGCGAAGAACGCGAACACCGGGATCGCCACGCCGGCCGACAGCGGCCTGATCCGGTGCTCGAAGTGTTCGGCGAGGCCCGGTCCGGCGTCGGGGCCACCCGCGGCGCGGCTGCGCACCACCGGAACCGTGAAGCCGAGCAGCACTCCGGCAACGGTCGCGTGCACGCCCGACTCGTGCATCAGCACCCACGTCGCGAGCCCGAGCGGCACCAGCAGCCACCATGACCGGACCCGCCGCTGCACCAGCACCGTGAACAGCAGCAACGGCACGGCGGCCGCCGCCAGCGCCCACAGCTTGATGTCCTCGGTGTAGAACACCGCGATCACGGTGATCGCCAGCAGGTCGTCGACGACGGCCAGGGTGAGCAGGAACATGCGCAGCGCTGCGGGAAGGTGCGTCGAGATGACCGCCAGCACCGCGACGGCGAACGCGATGTCGGTGGCCGTCGGGATGGCCCAGCCGCGGGTGGCGCCGTCACCGACCGAGTACGTCATCGCGACGAAGATGGCCGCCGGGACGACCATGCCGCCGACGGCGGCCGCGATCGGCAGCGCGGCGCGACGCGGGTCGCGCAGGTCGCCTGCGACGAATTCGCGCTTGAGTTCGAGTCCGACCACGAAGAAGAAGATCGCCAGCAGTCCGTCGGCGGCCCAGGTGCCCAGCGTCAGATTCAGGTGCAGGCCGAAGCGGTCGGTGCCGACGGGCAGGTCGCGCAGCGCCGCGTAGGACGCCGACCACGGCGAGTTGGCCCAACCGATCGCCACCACCGAGGCCACCAGCAGGACGGCGCCGCCGACGGTCTCCTTGCGCAGTACGTCGGCGACCCGGGCCGTCTCGGCCCACGAGCCGCGGGAGAGCAGCCGGCGCGGCAGCGGCGCCGACTCGCCCGGATCCTTCTGCATTTCCTGTGACACAGCCGACACCTCGTCTCATCGACATCACCGAACCGCAGGCCCCCGAGCGGGCATCCGCGGTGCCGACCAGACTTCCCGGCACACCGTGCGGCGAGTGTACCGAGGTGTGCGGCGCGCACTGTGACGTGATTGTGAAGGTCCCGGCTCGACAGGACCCGCACCGTGCGCCGTGCGTAAACTGGTCGAATGCTTGAACAGATCCGCGGCCCCGCTGATCTGCAGCACCTGACTCAGTCCCAGCTCAGTGCTCTGGCGGGCGAGATACGCCAGTTCCTGATCCACAAGGTCGCTGCAACCGGTGGACACCTCGGCCCCAATCTCGGTGTCGTCGAACTGACGCTGGCCCTGCACCGGGTCTTCGACTCGCCGCACGACCCGATCATCTTCGATACCGGCCACCAGGCCTACGTGCACAAGATGCTCACCGGTCGCAGCCACGAGTTCGAGACCCTGCGCAAGAAGGACGGGCTGTCGGGTTACCCGTCGCGCAGCGAGAGCGAGCACGACTGGGTGGAGTCCAGCCACGCCAGTTCGGCGCTGTCCTACGCCGACGGGCTGGCCAAGGCGTTCGAACTCACAGGCCACCGCAACCGGCACGTGGTCGCCGTCGTCGGCGACGGCGCACTCACCGGCGGGATGTGCTGGGAGGCGCTGAACAACATCGCCGCCGCCCGCAGGCCGGTGGTGATCGTCGTCAACGACAACGGCCGCAGCTACGCGCCGACCATCGGCGGCTTCGCCGACCATCTGGCCGCGCTGCGTCTGCAGCCGGGCTACGAGCGGATCCTGGAGAGCGGACGCAAGGCGATGCGCGGGCTGCCCGTCATCGGCGAGGTCTGCTACCAGTGCGTGCACAGCATCAAGGCGGGCATCAAGGACGCGCTCGCGCCGCAGGTGATGTTCACCGACCTCGGCCTGAAATACGTCGGCCCGATCGACGGCCACGACGAGCACGCCGTCGAGTCCGCGCTGCGGCACGCCCGCGGGTTCAACGCGCCCGTCGTCGTGCACGTCGTCACGCGCAAAGGCATGGGCTACCCGCCCGCCGAGAACGACGAGGCCGACCAGATGCACGCCTGCGGCGTCATCGACGTCGCGACCGGGATGGCCACCAAGGTCGCCGGACCGGGCTGGACGTCGGCGTTCGCCGAGGCCCTGGTCAACTACGGCGCCAAGCGCCGCGACATCGTGGCGATCACCGCCGCCATGCCGGGTCCGACCGGGTTGTCGGTCTTCCGCGACCGTTTCCCGGACCGCTTCTTCGACGTGGGCATCGCCGAGCAGCACGCGATGACGTCGGCCGCCGGGCTCGCTATGGGCGGTCTGCATCCGGTGGTCGCGATCTACTCGACGTTCCTCAACCGCGCATTCGACCAGATCATGATGGACGTCGCGCTGCACAAGCTGCCGGTCACCATGGTGCTCGACCGTTCCGGGGTCACCGGCAGCGACGGCGCCAGCCACAACGGCATGTGGGATCTGTCGCTGCTCGGCGTCGTGCCGGGCATGCGGGTCGCCGCTCCGCGCGATGCCACCAGGCTGCGCGAGGAACTCGGCGAGGCGCTCGACGTCAATGACGGGCCCACTGCCATCCGGTTCCCCAAAGCCGATGTGGGCGAGGACATCCCGGCTGTCGAACGGCGGGGTGTGGTCGACGTGCTCGCGGTGCCCGCCGCAGGGATGGGCGACGACGTGCTACTGGTCGCCGTCGGTCCGTTCGCCGCGATGGCGTTGGAGGTGGCCGAGCGGCTGCGCAACCAGGGCATCGGCGTGACCGTCGTGGATCCGCGCTGGGTGCTTCCGGTGCCCGATGCGATCGGCGAGCTGGCCCGCGCGCACAAGCTGGTGGTGACCCTCGAGGACAACGGCGTCGCGGGCGGCGTCGGGTCGTCGGTGTCGGCCGCGTTGCGCCGCGACGAGATCGACGTGCCGTGCCGCGACGTGGGGCTGCCTCAGGAGTTCTTCGCACACGCCTCCCGCAGTGAGGTGCTGGCCGATGTCGGCATCACCGATCGCAACATCGCGCGCCAGATCACCGGATGGGTGGCGGCGCTGGGCACCGCGGTCTCGGAGTCCGAGGTCAGCGAGCGCCTCGACTAGTCGTCCTGGGCCGCCGCGCCGCTGAGCGCGTCGGCCAGCGCCGGCACCACGAGTTCGCGCTGCCACGGGCGGACGCGCGCCTCGGTGAGGAACTCCTCGACCGCGGCGGTGACGTCGCCGGACTCCGGGGGCTGCCAGTCCCAGCACAACCGGCGCACCACCTCCGGGGTGATCAGGTTCTCCGCCGGCACCGTGACACGCTCGGACACCGCGGACAGCGCGGCGCGGGCGGCCTCCAACCGGGCCGCGGCCTCGGGTTTGCGCCTGGCCCAGCGCGACGGTGGCGGTGGGCCGTTCGACGTCTCGGCGTCGTCCGGCGGATCGGTGTTCTCCCGCGCACGGTTCAGCGCGTCGAGCCACACCTGCGCGCTGCGGCGTTGCTTCGAACCGCCGAAAATCGGGAGCGCCGTGAGCTTTTCGACGGTGTCGGGGTCGGCGGTGGCGGCGTTGACGATCGCCGCGTCGGGCAGGATCCGCCCCGGGGCGATGTCGCGGCGGCGGGCGATGTGGTCGCGGGTGGTCCACAGCTCGCGCACCGCGGCCAGTGCCCGCGGGTTGCGCACCTTGTGGATCCCCGACGTGCGCCGCCAGCGGTCACGCCGGGTGGGGGACGCCTCGAACGTCCGCAGATGCTCGAATTCCTGTGCGGCCCACTCGGTCTTGCCCTGCTCCTCGAGCACCGCGGCGATCGCGTCGCGCAGTTCGAGCAGCACCTCCACGTCCAGCGCGGCGTAGTTGAGCCAGTCGTCGGGCAGCGGCCGCTTCGACCAGTCCGCGGCGCCATGGCCTTTCATCAGGTGCAGGCCGAGGAGTCGCTGCACCATCGCCGCGAGGTTCACCCGCTCGAAGCCGGCGAGCCGCCCCGCCAGTTCGGTGTCGTAGAGCCGTGCCGGCCGCATCCCGATCTCGGCCAGGCACGGCAGGTCCTGGTCGGCGGCGTGCAGCACCCATTCGTCCTCGGCCATCGCTGCGGCCACCGGCGCCATCACGTCGATCGGCGAATCGCCGTGGTTCACCGGGTCGATCAGCACCGTGCCGGCCCCGGCGCGGCGGATCTGCACGAGGTAGGCCCGGTTGGAGTAGCGGAAGCCCGACGCGCGTTCGGCGTCGACGGCGAACGGTCCGTGTCCGGAGGACAGCAATTCGGCGGCGGCGGCGATCTCGGAGCGGCTGACCGACAGCGCGGGCACCCCGTCGGCGGGGGCCAGCAGCGGAATCGCCTCGGGCTCGACCTCTTCTGCGTCGAGACCCGTGTCGGTGTCGTCCGGATCGGGGGGAAGCGCCTCGGTCATGTCAAGCGCGGGTGCGGGAGCTCAGGTCGGTCACCCCGGTCGGCGGCAGTCCGGCGGCGTGCTCGAGCACCTCGCAGAACGCCTCTACGTGAGGGCCGAGCTCGAGGTTCGTGGCGGTCCATGACGCCCGCAGTTCCAACTGGTGGGCGCGCGGCGGGCCGGAGATGTCGCCGTAGCGCACCGACGTGGTGGCGGTGACGGTGCCGCCCAGTGCGGTCACGTGCTCGGCCCGCGAGTCCAGCGCCTCCACCAGCCAGCTCCACGCCACCTCGGGCAGCAGCGGGTCCACCGCCTCACTGGAGTCCAGATCGGCCTGGATGTAGGCGACCAGCCGCATCGTGCCGTCCCAGGCCTCTGCGCCCTCCGGGTCGTGCAGCAGGATCAGCCGGCCGAACGCATCACCCTCCGAACGCTCGGGGACGATCGTCGTGTCGGGATGTCGGACCTCGGCGCCCAGGGCGTAGCTGTAGGGCGCGAGCCGCTGCGGCGGCCGGATCGGACCGAGCTCGATCTCCGACCGCACGGTGGTGGCGTTCATCGCCGCCACCGCCGTACGGAACTGAGCCGGTTCGCCTGCGGTCACGACGTTTGACGCTAGACCCATCCGGCCGGGCGTGTCGGCAGGCGCGCCGAATTCGATCATGAACCCCGTCGTGCCCGGATCCCGTCAACTGGTGCACCGCGGAACCGCCGGTTGGTGAGACGATGATCACCATGCCTGAACGGCTTGCTGACGCCATCGAGGAACTCTCGAATCCGAACCGGTCCGACACCGAACCCGAAGGACAGAGCCCACCCGGCGCTCCGCGGCGGCGCGGCAGGCTTGTTCGCTACACCCCCGCGCCGGTCCTGGCGGTGCTGGTCGCCGTCGTGGCGGTGGCCGCGGGCTTGGCGGTGCACTGGGCGCTCGGGCTGTCCG
>NZ_JAUMSQ010000353.1:0-7474 GCF_030519285.1 Mycolicibacterium arseniciresistens | reverse complement strand
GCCCGACGGCAACCAGGTTGCCGCTCGGGCCGACGACGGTGCCCGGCGGCGGCGCCAGGTCCTTCGGCGGCTGGTAGTTCTGTGGCAGCAGGGTGTCGGGCAGTTCGGGCCGGGTCGGCACCAGCGGTGCGGTGTAGCAGCTGGGGCCCTTGAGCTCGCCGTACTGCGGGCAGTCCGCGCGGCTGTAGGTGTAGCTCGGCGTGAACGACAGGTTGACCCGCATGTTGCCGGTGTCGAGGTGCGGCATCCACACCTCGTCGAAGAACTTCTTCGACAGGCCGTCGAGCTTGACGAAGGCCGGCACCCAGTGGTGTGAGGTCTGCGCCAGGTTGCCGATCACCGGGGTGAGCTCTGAGGTGATGCGCACCAGCCGGTCGCTGTGATTGGCCAACGCCGTGTGGGTGGTGCCCATGGTGTGGGTGCCGCCGTCGATGAGGTCGGTGAGCTGCGCCCGCTGCTCGACGAGCACCTGCATCGGGCGCACCGCCTGGTGCAGCGCGTCGAACAGGTCCGGCGCGGTCTGCTGCAGCCCCCGGGTGGCATCGATCAGCGCCGACACCGTCGAGGGGCTGTCGACGTCGGTGGTGACGATCGTGTCGAGTTCGTCGATGAGCCGGCTCAGTTGCGCGCCGCCGGTGAGGAGTTCGACGCGGCGGTTGTCGGTGGCCGCTCCGACGGCGGCCAGCAATCCGACGGTCTTGTCCTCGCGGCCCCGGCCGGTCGCGGCGAGGATGTCGCGCAGCTTGCTGATCGTCGTCTGGAACAGCACCGTCGGCAGCTCGACGTCCTCGGGGATGCGGGCGCCTTCGCGGATCGGTGCCGCCGGCCCGCGGTCGACGAGCTGCACCGACGACACGGCGAAGACGTTGCTCGGCACCACGCGCGCGGTCACAGTCGCCGGAATGGCCTGTGCATAAGCGGCGTTCAGCGCGATCTGCACGTGATTCGGCCTGCCGTCGGCGGCGGGGACGACGCTGTCGACCGAGCCGACGAGGACACCGTGGTACTTGACGTCGGACCGCTGCGGCAGGCCGTCACCGACGTTGACGAGATCGGCGACGACGCGGACGTAGTCCTCCAGCCTGCCGGTCGACTTGATCAACAGGACACCGGTGACCAGTGCGGCGACCACCAGCACCGCGACCCCGCTGCCGGGCAGTTGGCGGTCCGACGGTCCGCGGCCGTCGAGTTCGTAGGAGTTGGCCACCTCAACCACCGAACCTGGCGCCGGAGTCGACGCTCCACAGCGCCATCGTGAGCAGCATGTTGACCATGATCACGACCGTGATGCTGGCCCGCATGCCATGTCCCGCAGCGACTCCCACGCCTTCGGGGCCGCCGCTGGCGTAGTAGCCGTAGTAGCACTGCACCGTCGAGGCGATCCAGACGAAGATGATCGTCTTGAGCAGCGAGTAGGCGATGTCGCGGCCGGACAGCATCAGCGAGAAGTAGTGCAGGTAGGAGCCGGTCGACCCGCCGCTGATCACCTCCACCACCGCCTGAGTGGTGAGGTAGCTGACCGCCAGGCACAGGACGTAGAGCGGGATGACCGCGACGACCGAGGCCAGCAGACGCGTGGTCACCAGGTACGGGATCGGACGGATGGCCAGCGAGTCGAGCGCGTCGATCTCCTCGGCGATCCGCATCGATCCCAGCTGGGCGGTGAACCGGCACCCGCCCTGCGTTGCGAAGGCCAGCGCGGCGGCGATCGGCGCGAGTTCGCGGGTGTTGACCAGTGAGGAGATGATGCCCGTCGCGGGTCCGAGGCCGAGCAGGTTGAGGAAGTTGTAGCCCTCGATGCCGACGAGCGCGCCGACGGTGATGCCGAGCACCACCGCCACGCCCGCGGTTCCGCCGCCGACGACGAGTGAGCCGTTGCCCCAGGCGATGTCGGAGAGCAGGCGGACGAACTCCTTGCGGTACAGCCGCAGTGCGTGCGGTATCGCCAGCAGTGCGCGGACGAAGAAGACCAGCATGTGCCCGAGCCGCTGGACCGGTGCGGCGGCCCGTCGGGACCATCGGATCAGCGAACCCAGGAACGGGGTGTAGGTCGACGCGGTCACAGCCCGGTCCTAGGGAAGAGCATCGCGTAGAGCTGGCTGATGGCGACATTGACGATCATCAGCACCAGGATCGATTCGACGACGGCGGCATTGACGGAGTTCGCGACGCCCGTGGGTCCGCCCACGGTCGACAGTCCCTTCTGGCAGGACACGATCGCGACGATCGCGCCGAACAGCACGGCCTTGATGAGGGCGAGGACCATGTCGCCTGTCGTCGCGAACGACGCGAACGTGGCCACGAAGCTGCCCGGTGCGCCGTTCTGGAAGTAGACGTTGAACAAATAGCTGGCAAGGAACCCGACGAAACAGACCACCCCGGTGAGCGCGACACCGATCATGATCGCGGCCGCGAACCGCGGCGCCACCAGGCGACGAATCACCGAGACGCCCATCACCTCCATCGCGGCGGTCTCTTCGCGCATCGTGCGGGAGCCGAGGTCGGCGGTGATTGCCGAGCCGACGGCCGCGGCCATCAGCACGGCGGCCACCAAAGACGCGGCCTGCCGGATCACGGCCAGGCCGCTCGCCGCGCCCGCCAGCGAGGTGGCGCCGACCTGTCCAGCCAGCAGGGCGAATTGGATGGACAGCGTGACACCGATCGGCAGCGCGACGAGAACCGTTGGCAGCACCGCGGTTCCGGCCATGAATGCGCCCTGACGGATGAACTCCTGCCAGCGGAACCGGCCGGTGAGCACGTCGACGACGAGGCTCTGGATGGTGCGCACGCCGAGGACGAACTGCTCGCCGACCGTGTGCAGCGACGCAAGCGGGTGCCGCCTGACGTAGCCGCCGGCCCAGTCCTCGATGACGTCGAGACCGTCGGTGCGATCGCCGCGCGCCAGTGTCAACGTCCCTCCCCCGATAGGAGACCCCGGCCGGTGTGCCGGCGTTCGACCTCGCGGCGGCACCGTCGGCAACCGCCTCGCCACGCTAAGACCAGCGATCCGACCGCGTCAACCCTTTGTCGAATATTCATTCACATAATGGCGCCGACGAGTCTGCGCCGAGCCGTCGGGCCCCGTCGTCTCCGCGCCGGAGTCCACCGTTAGAGCGCAAGAGGGCAAATAGCCTGGGTATGGTGGCCGACCCTGTATACCGTGGATGACTGCGGTGAACAGCGCAGAAGCGGAGTATCAACAGCGTTCGGCGCGGCCGAGGCAAGGTCGGGCGGCGCGCGGCCGGTTACATGGCGCCTTCGGCACCCAGGCCGCACCCAGCCCAGCTGTCCGCCGTGGAGATCAGTATCCACGTTAACTTTCTCGGGCGGGGTGAAATCGTGGGCTCGGATTGCACTCGCGTTCGCGGGCGACGGCTACGGGAAGCAGTCCTCCGGCGGCGTCGGCCATGGACGCAGGTAGTTCAGCGCCATCACGGTGATCTCGTCGATGAACGTGTCCCGGTCGATGGCCGGCTGATCGAGGATGTACCGCACACACAGGTGCTCGACCATCCGCACCAACATCCACGCCGCGGTCTCGAACGTGGCGTCCGGCCGGACGACGCCCTTGTTGATCGTCAGATACGCCACGGTCAGCTCACCGATACGCTGCTCGAACGCGAGCAACTTGCTGCCCGAACCCAGCCGCGGCGTCTGTTCCATCACCGCCCGCAGGAAGTCGGGGTGTACGTCCAGGGCGTCGAGGAGCGCGGCGATGGACTCCCGGACGTAGTGCGGCGCCGGCTGGTCCAGCCGTTCGGAGACCCTGGCGGCCACCCGGGCGGACAGCTGGTCGCTGTAGCGGTCGATGACCGCCGCGGCGATGGCGTCCTTGTTCGGAAAGTACTGGTACAGCGATCCAGGACTGATGCCGGCGGCCGCGGCGATGCGGTTGGTGGAGGCGCCGTCGTACCCATGGGCGATCAGCATCTCCTGCCCGGCGTCGAGGATGCGGTCCACCATGGCGCGGGACCGGTCCTGCCGAGGCATGCGCCGGGGTGCGGGAGTTGACTTCTGCGCCATCAGAATGCGAATTGAATGCGAATGATCGCTCGTGTCAGCATGAAGTCATGCTCGCACACGATGTGTCCGCCGCACACCCCCGCCGGTTCATGGAGGCACCCCGGCGCAATCGCCGTCTCGGGAGACCGCTGCGGATCCTGACCAAGACGGTGCGCCCGGACCAGCAGCTGATCGACCGGATCGGGCAGCGGCTCATGCATCGCGACGAAGTCGGCGCGGAACTGGTGGCGGCGATGCACATCACGGACGCCGCCAACCCCGACCGCGTCACCATGGGACAGTTCCACCAGGCCCTCGACAGCGGTGTGCACACCGTCGCGGACTGTCCGCGGCCGCTGCGCGACTTCTTCGCCGCCGTCGAACGCGTCCCGGCGTGGGTCGACTTCGATCTCGTCAACGAGGGCGCCGCGGCGTACCGCCGGCTGGGCACCAACGCGGCGGACGTGATGCTGCAGCTGTCCCTGATCGGCGGTTACCGGTTCGGCGGTCCGACCGACCTGCTCGTCGAGACGGGCGGGTTGACCGGCCGGAAAACCGTACGCCGCCTTGCCGAGACGCAGAAGTGGGCGGTGGCGGTGTCACAGCCGGACGCGATGCGCCGGAGCGGGGAAGGCTTCAAACTGACCGTGCACGTGCGGGCGATGCACGCGCTCGTCAACCACCAGTTCGAGACGAACGGACGCTGGGACGTCGCCCACTGGGGCCTCCCGATCAACCAGACCGATCAGGCCGCGACCCTGGGGTTGTTCAACGGGGCGCTGCTGCTGGGCGTGCGGCTGCTCGGCGTCCGGGTCAGCGGCGCCGAGTCGCGGGCCATCATGCATCTGTGGAAGTACGTGGGCTGGCTGCTCGGTGTCGACGAGGACTGGTTGTGCGACAACGAGGCCGCACAGCACCGGCTCAACTACCACATGCTCATCACCCAGTCGGGCGTGAGCGAGGCGGGCCCGCCGCTGGCCAATGCGATCGTCGACGCGCAGCGACTCCTGCACTACCCCAACCTGGCGGGGCTGCGCGGCGCCTACCACCGCGCCCGGCTGCTGAGCATGCTGAGCTACTTCCTGCGCAGCGAAGGCATGGGCGACCTCGAACTCCCCCGCGCGCTGCCGTGGGCCGTCGCACCGGTGATCGCGAAGAACGTCGTTCGCTACCAACTTCTCTCGCGTACCCGGGCTGGCCGCGACCACCTGGAGCGGTGGGGCGTCCGTAGCAGTGAAAGGCTGCTGGCCAAATACTTCGGGGAGCAGCAGCACGGTGTCGGCGAACTCGCCGCGTGACGCCGCGGCGGCAGCGCGCGAACTCGGACCCACCTCCCTGCTGTGGCGGTGGGCGGGCGACATGCGCATCGCCTTCGAGGGCGGCACCGCCGGGCTGCTGCAGACCATGCACCCCGCGATCGGGCAGGGACTGATCGACCACTCCGACTTCTTCGACGACCCCGTCGACCGGGTGTTCCGGTCGCTACCCGGGATCCTGGGCACTGTCTACGAGGGGCCGACGGCGGAGGCGACCGGTGTGCGGGTGCGCGACTTCCACCGGGACATCGAGGGCGCGATGCCCGACGGCGGCCGCTACCACGCGCTGCAGCCGGAGACCTTCTGGTGGGCACACGCGACGTTCCAGCGCATGGTCGACCGGATCGCGTCGCACTGGGACCGGAACCGGGTGACGGCCGCCGAGAGCCGGCGACTTTATCTCGAGGGGTGCGAGTGGTACCGCCGCTACGGCATGAGCGGGAGCGTCGTGCCGCCCGACCGCGCGGCCTTCGAGGACGAGGTCGAGCGCTACTGCCGGGACGTGTTACGGCCGAATCCCGCTTCGGACCACCTGATCGAGTTCATCAACCGGCGTTCGATCCCCGACATGAGCGCGTCACCCTTCTACCCCGCGCATCCGCGCCTGCGCCCACTGACCGACGTGCTGCTGCCCAGCAAGCCGGTGCGCACCGCGCTCGCGCCCCCGATGCGGCTGGTCATCTTCGGCGGCCTGCCCGCCATGGTCCGGCAACGGTTCGGGATCCGCTGGAGCGCAATGGACGAACGCCGCTACCGCGCGGTCCGCGCTGCCGTCCGCGCGGGATGGCCCTACGTACCCGCCTCCCTGCGCTGGTATCCCGCGGCCCGCAAGGGTTGGCTGCGCGAGCTCGGCCACGTGCCGCGTGAGGCCTAGCCGGCAGCGGCCTCGAATGCAGCGAGCGCCGCGGTGACCTCCGGCGCGAAATCGATGTCCTGGTCCAGCACCGCGGCGGTGCGCAGAGTGGCGGCCAATGCGGCCGCGGCGAGTTCGACGAGCGTCTCGGCCGGCACGTCGCCGTGGTCGATCCGGTCGATCATCATCTCGTCGAGGTGGCCGACCCACCCGTGCATCGCGGTGCGCAACACCGCGGGCACCGGCTCGGCGATGCCGAGCGCGAACAGGATCCGCTGGGCGCCGGCCCATCGGAGCCGCTCCACGGCGGCCCTGTGGTCGGCGTCGGCGCCCAGCGCTCCGCGCAGCAGTGCCACGAAACTGTCGGCGTACGAGTCGATGTAGGCGATGTGGCTGCGCAGCGCGTGCCGAAGCTGCTCCGTCAGCGGCGTGCCGTCGGGCAGTGCCGCCGACTGGACGGCGGCGATCTCGACCGCGATCTCGTTCATCACCGCCATGTACAGGCCGCGCTTGTTCTCGAAGTGGTGCGCGATCAGCCCGTAGGCCACCCCGGCGGTCTTCGCGATCTCCGACGTGGTCACCTGGTCGTAGGGCCGCGTCGCGAATAGCCGGCGCGCGGCGTCGACGATGAGCCGGCGCCGGTCGGTCAACGCCCGCTCCGGGTGTCGATGCGACGGCTGCCCACGGCGGCCACCAGACGGCCGATGGCGGGAAACTCCAGCGGCGCCAGCGCATACCGCGGGTGCACCACCCGGCCGGTGCCCCGCTCGAGCGCGCGCACCACCGCCGCCGCCGTCGTCGCCGGGGAGACGGGCGGCAGGAGTCGCGGGGGCGCGCCCTTCCACGGCAGCTCGTCGACGTCGCGCAGCGCGGTGTCGGTGGAGCCGGGGATCACCTCCACCACCCGAACGGCCGTTCCGGCCAGCTCGTGCCGCAGCGACCGGGTGGCCTGCGCCAGCGCCGCCTTGGACGCCGCGTAGTAACCCAGCAGCGGCAACGGCACCGACTGGATCGTCGAGGTGACGTTGACCACCACACCGCCGCCCGCGGTGTGCATCGCAGGCAGCAGCGCCGCCGTGAGCGCCAGCGGGGACCATAGGTTCACCTCGAACAGCGCCCGGGCGGACACCGAGTCGGCGATGGCCGACTCGTGCCCGATCAGGCTGGCGCCCGCGTTGTTCACCACGACGTCGACAGTGCCGCCGAAGGCGTCGAGCGCCGCGCGGCCCAGCGCTGCGGCCGCGCCGGGTTGCGCGAGGTCGGCCGGGAGGGTGTGCGGCCGCCGGCCGCCGGTCGCGCCGAT
>NZ_JAUMSQ010000352.1:0-378 GCF_030519285.1 Mycolicibacterium arseniciresistens | reverse complement strand
GCGCCGCGCGGCCCAGCGCTGCGGCCGCGCCGGGTTGCGCGAGGTCGGCCGGGAGGGTGTGCGGCCGCCGGCCGCCGGTCGCGCCGATCTCACCGGCCAGCTCGTCGAGCAGGTGACCCCGCCGCGCAGCGAGCGCGAGCCATGCGCCCCGGTCGGCCAGCACGAGCGCCAATGCCCGGCCGATGCCGCTCGATGCACCGGTGATGAGTATGCGCTTGTCCCGCAGGTCCATTCGCTGCATCGGCGCTCCTTTCGCCGTCACCAGCATGCCAGTTGACTGATAATCAGTCAACCAGCGGGGTACCGCGAGACTACGGTTGTTGCGCGAAATGTCGAGGTGGTTTCAGGCGGTGGATGCAACACCGGGTGGATTCGATG
>NZ_JAUMSQ010000351.1:0-1967 GCF_030519285.1 Mycolicibacterium arseniciresistens | reverse complement strand
GGTCGGGGCGCCGCGAGCGCCCGCGCTGGTGCGGCCGGAGCTTGCCCGGGGGTGGCTGGCGTTGGCGCGGGATCCGTGGCCACTGCTCGGGCTCGCCGCGGTCGAGTCGGATGCGGTCGACGGTGATCTGATGGCTCGGCGCGACAGGAGTTTCGCGCCGGTCCAGGAGCACTACTACCGCCGGCCGCCGCGGATCGAGCGGGGCTGGCGGCACTTCTTGATGTCGACGTCGGGGCGCTGTTACCTGGACATGGTCAACAATGTGACGGTGCTGGGGCATGCGCACCCGCGGGTGGCCGATGCCGCGGCGCGGCAGTTGCGCAAGCTGAACACCAACTCGCGGTTCAACTATGAGGCGGTGGTCGAGTTCAGCGAGCGGCTCGCGGCGACGCTGCCGGAGCCGCTGGACACCGTGTTCCTGGTGAACTCGGGGTCGGAGGCCAGTGATCTGGCGATGCGGCTGGCACTGGCGGCGACGGGTAGGCGCGACGTGGTGGCGGTGCGGGAGGCCTATCACGGGTGGACGTATGCGACGGACGCGGTGTCGACGTCGACGGCGGACAATCCCAATGCGGTTGCCACGCGGCCGGACTGGGTGCACACCGTCGACTCGCCGAACAGCTTTCGCGGGACGTACCGCGGCGAGGATGTCAGCCGTTACGCGGCCGACGCCGTGGCCCGGATCGAACAGCTCGTCGCCGAGGGTAGGCCACCCGCGGCGTTCATCTGTGAGGCGGTCTACGGGAACGCCGGCGGAATGGCGCTGCCGGACGGGTACCTCGAGCAGGTGTACGCGGCGCTGCGCGGGGCGGGCGGCTTGGCGATCGCCGACGAGGTGCAGGTCGGCTATGGCCGACTCGGCCACTGGTTCTGGGGTTTTCAGCAGCAGGGCGTGGTGCCGGACATCGTGTCGATGGCGAAGTCGACCGGCAACGGGTCACCGCTCGGGGCGGTGGTGACCAGCAGAGCCGTTGCCGAAGCCTTCAGGTCGCAGGGCTACTTCTTCTCCTCGACCGGCGGCAGTCCGGTGTCGTGCGCGATCGGCATCGCCGTGCTGGATGTGCTGCGCGACGAGGCCCTGCAGCAGAATGCGGCGGATGTCGGCGCGCACCTCAAGGCACGGTTGCAGGAACTGCAGAGCCGGCATCCGATCATCGGCACGGTGCACGGGATCGGGTTGTACCTCGGCGTCGAGATGATCCGCGATCCGGAATCGTTGGCGCCGGCCAAGGAGGAGACGGCCGCGATCTGCGAGCGGATGCTCGAACTCGGGGTGATCATCCAGCCGACCGGCGACCATTCGAACATTTTGAAGACGAAGCCGCCGTTGTGCATCGACGTCGAATCCGCCGACTTCTACGTGGACACGCTTGATCGCGTGCTCACCGAGGGGTGGTAACCGCTCCCGCTAGAAGGGTGGTGGTTCGTCGCCGGGTTGCGGTGGTGGCTTGGGGGCGAACAGTGCGTCGAGTGCTTGTCGGCGGGCGCGGCGGCGGGCTTCGCGGTGTTCGCGGTTCTGTTGGCGTTCGGCGGCGACGCGGGCGGCCTTGTTCTGGGCTCGGGTCCGTTGGCGTTTGGGCATCATCGCGGTGCGTTCACCGTATGGGTCGTCGGGTCGCGGTGTGACAACTGCGGCGGCCGTCGGTGCGCAGAGGCTGGGAAACAGCAGCGCCGCTCCCGGTCTGGTGGTGTAGGTCTGGCCCGCGGGGCTGGTCCAGATCACGGTGCCGTCGCGGTGCTGTTGGTCGTGCCAGCCCCAGAACGTCTTGATCAAATGATGCAGGCGGCACAGGCATTTGAGGTTCGACGCCTGGGTGGGCCCGCCTTGGCTGTAGGGGATGGTGTGGTCAATGTCGGTGCTGAACGCCGCCACGTCGCAGCCCGGGAACCGGCAGCCCATGTCGCGGCACCGCACGAACTCCGCCAGATTGCGCGACGGGGTGTAGCGCGGTTCGGGAGCGGCGTCA
>NZ_JAUMSQ010000350.1:0-5946 GCF_030519285.1 Mycolicibacterium arseniciresistens | reverse complement strand
TGCTGAACGCCGCCACGTCGCAGCCCGGGAACCGGCAGCCCATGTCGCGGCACCGCACGAACTCCGCCAGATTGCGCGACGGGGTGTAGCGCGGTTCGGGAGCGGCGTCACCGGGATGGATCAGCGGCCGGATCGTCGCGTGCTCGGCCAGGGGCGCGACCTGTTCGGGCGGCAGGATGCCGTCGTTGTGCACCAGGCTCGCCACCGAATCATCGGTGGTGTCGGCCGTGGTGTCGGACTCGGCGTCGCCCTTGGTGTCGGCCACGGTGTGGGCCGGGGTGTCGGACTCGGCGTCGGCCTTGGTGTCGGCCACGGTGTGGGCCGGGGTGTCGGACTCGGCGTCGTCCACGCCAACAGGCTCGACCGGGCCGTCGGCGTCGGTATCCGTTTCAGCGTCTATGTCGGCGGTCTCGGCCGAGACGTCCGCCTCTTCGGCGGAGGCTTCAGTGTCGGCGGCACCCCCACCATCGGTGTTGGGGCCGGTGATGGTGTGGATGACGAACGGGACGGCGACGGCGTCCTTCTTCGGGCAAGCAGCGTTGCCGCATTGGCATCCCAGGCGTTCAGCGCCGCTGCACACCGCGGCGATCGCATCGACACGACGCTGCCGCCTGGTGCGGGGGTCATCGGGGCATACGGTGTCGGCCATCGCGTCGACACTCCGCTGGAAGATCTGAGCATCGACGGTGCTCATGGTGCCGCCGAAGGTGCTCATCCCGTCGAGGCCGTCGTTGACCCAGAACTCGCGGAGCTCCCGGGCCCGCTTGCGTCGCCGCACCGCATCCCGATCCTGGCGGGCGATGATCCGGTCGACATGCCCGCACAGCTGACCGTGACTCAGTGTCATCAACCGCGCCGCCGCACCCGCCAACCGTGCGTCGACGCCAGCGAGGATGTCAGGGTCGGTGATCAAGCTGGTGCGATGCAGCAACACATCGACGATGGACAGGCTGAGATCGCCTGCCCGGAACACCGCTGCCACCAGCGGGAGCCGTTCCCGCAACCCGCGGGCCAGATTGACCTGGATGGCCGCTGACCCGTGCCCGATGTTCAGCGCGGCGGCGACTTCGGCGGCCACCGCGCACTCGGTGTCCACCGCCCATTGGTCACTGATCTCGTCACGCTGAGTAATCCGCAGCCCGTAGAGGTCACCGATGATCGTCAACCGAGTCGCGGCCTGCTGGTTCTCCCGACGCGCGGCCGCCACCAGATCGGCGATTAGCGCATCGGCCTCGACCAACCGCGGGCGCGGCGAGGTCAGCACCTCGTCGAAACTCGCCTGCGCCGGATCGAACATACATTCGATTATGGCAGAGGGGTACGACACGCAACAGCCGAAAAAGGCCGCTGTGGACAACCGACGCATCCGTGCCCGTGTCCGGATTCCAGCGCATCGTGTCCGTCCAGGCGGCGTTCGGTCGACCCGCCGTCGCTTAACGTCGACGCCGATGTCCGCCGTCTTCCTGAGCCTGCACGTGGTGCTGGCGATTCTCGCCATCGGCCCGATCGCCGTCGCGGCGAGCATCTTCCCGCGCTACGCGCGCGCCGCCGCAGGCTCGGACTCCGCGGCCGGGCCGGTGACGATCGCCCTCCACAGGATCTGCCGCACATACGCGATCGTCGGAGTGGCGGTGCCCCTCCTCGGCATCGGCACCGCGCTGTCGATGGGCGTGCTGACGCAGGCCTGGGTGCTGGTCTCGATCGCGCTCACCGCGATCGCCGCCGCCGTCCTCGTCGCGAGCATCCTGCCCGATCAGCGCGCGGTGCTGGACGGAGCGACGGTGCCGCGACTCGCCATGACCACCGGCATCTTCAACCTGCTGTGGGTGGCGGTGACCATCCTGATGATCGTGCGACCGGGATCGTCGACCGGAGTCTGAGGCTTGCTTTCCGGGCGGACGCTCGCGTTTAGTCGACGCATGACGCGATCCGCGGACGAACTCGTCACCGACTTCTGCGGCCGGTGGACCTCTCCCGACCCCCGTGAGTTGGCCGGCTTCTTCACCGAAGACGCTGTCTATCACAACATCCCGTTGCCCGCGGTGCAGGGCCGGGCGGCTATCGAGGAGTACATTCGCGACTTCCTCGGTAACTTCGAGCACCTCGAGTTCCGGGTACATCGGCAGGTGAGCATGGGCGACCTGGTGATGAACGAACGCACCGACGTCATGCGCCGACCCGGCGGCGCCGACATCGAACTACCCGTGATGGGGGTGTTCGAGATCGCAGACGGCAGAATCGCGGCATGGCGCGACTACTTCGACATGGCCACGATCACCAACGCGTTCAGCTAGCCGGACAGCAGTGAGCGGATTGCAGATCGCCGCCTACGCGCTCGGCGCCGTCGCGGCGGCAGAGGCCGTGGCCATCGCGGTGCTGTGGGTACTCCTGACGCGCAGTCGCCAGGAGGCCGAGGAGCTGCACCGTCGATACGACACCCGCAACATGCTCCTGAGCGGAGGCCGTGAAGCGGTCAAGACGATGTGGCAGACCGCCACCCTGGTCCGCGAGAAGGGCTTCGGCGGTGCCATCCGGACATCGATCGAGGACCTCGCCGACTGGTTCGAGGTGGAGCGACCCGACCTGGCCCGGCTAGCCCCCGACGGCAAGGTGGCGATCATGTTCTCCGACATCGAGGACTCCACCACGCTCAACAACCGGATCGGCGACCGAGCCTGGACACGGCTGATCAGCGGGCACGCCCGCCTGGTGCAACGGCACGTCAAGAACCACGGCGGCCACGTCGTCAAGAGTCAGGGCGACGGCTTCATGGTGGCGTTCGCCCAGCCGGATCAGGCGGTGCGCTGCGCCGTCGACCTGCAGCGCGCACTGAGCAAGCGGCCGAACGGCATTCGGGTGCGCATCGGTATCCACTCGGGCAAGTCGGTGCGTCGCGGTGAGGACCTGTTCGGCCGCAACGTGGCACTGGCCGCCCGGGTGGCCGCACAGGCAGAGGGCGGCGAGATCCTGGTCAGCGATTCGGTGCGCGATGCCTGTGAGGGCGCCGACTGCGACGGTGTCACGTTCGACGAGGGCCGCGACGCGGAGCTCAAAGGATTCAAGGGGTCCTACCGGCTCTACGCGGTCTCCGACTAGGCGCGGTCAGCCTCCTCCAGCCGCTTGTGCAAGCGGGCGCGGATGTCATCGGCGGTATACGCATTGCGCTTGCGCTGGTCCCGCGCCACCAGCGCACCCCCGGCCACCACGCCCGCCACACCGGCCAGCCCAACCCACTTCCAGATGCTCCGCATGATCGACAGTGTGCCTAAGCTGCGCTGGTGAGTGCGAACACGGTGTCGCTGACGCAGGCGCTGAACGAGACCCGCACGGGTGACATCTGGCTGTTCCGCGGCGCTTCCGGTCCGGACCGGGCGATCCAGACGATGACGAACGCGCCGGTCAACCATGTCGGCATGACGGTGGCCGTCGACGACATGCCGCCGCTGATCTGGCATGCCGAACTCGGCGACAAGCTCCTCGACCTGTGGACCGGCGACCATCACCGCGGCGTCCAGCTCAACGATGCCCGGGAGGCCGCCGAGCGGTGGATGCAGAACTACGGGCAGCGGTGCTGGCTGCGTCAGCTCAGCCCGTACGCGACGCGCGAGCAGGAGGACCTGGCACTCAAGGTGATCGCCCGCATGGACGGCACGCCGTTCCCGTCGACCGCCCGACTGACCGGCCGATGGTTCCGTGGTCGCGTTCCCACGGCGAGTGACTGGGTGCGGGGAATCCCGTTCGTGGACCGCAAAGTTCGCACCGCCGCGCAGCGCAGGAAGGCCGAGAAGGTGAACGCCGGCCTGCAGACCGCCTACTGCGCCGAGACGGTGGCCATCACGTACGAGCAGATGGGGTTGCTCACCACGGAGAAGCACTACAGCTGGTTCGACCCGGGTAAGTTCTGGAGCGGTGATGACCTGCCGCTCGCCGATGGCTACCGGTTGAGCGACGAGATACCGGTGACGCTGGGCGGTTGACCCGGGCTTGCGTCACCAACGCACGAAGCGCGCCCACAACGGACCAAAACCGTCATGGGCGCGCTTCCAGAACCCGGTCAACGACCGGGGGTGATGCGATTACTTCTTGAACGCGTCCTTGACCTTCTCGCCGGCGTCCTTGAGGCTCGCCTTCGACTGATCGCCGCGGCCCTCGTTCTCGGTCGTCCGGTCGCCCGTCGCGCGCCCCAGGGTTTCCTTGGCCTTGCCGCCGAGGTCTTCGATCTTGTTCTTCGCTTTATCGGTGCCGCTCACGGTGCCCACTCCTTCGTTGGCGATCCGGCCCGGAAGCCCGGGCCGATGCCTTGAGGTACCCCGCCCGGCCCTGCGTCGAAACCCGCCCACACGCCTCGCCGGCAGCAGCTAACATTCACGCCGGGTCCGGGATTCTGCGACGGGGTGGGGACTTTTCGGTGGCTTTTTTGACTTCACAGGCACGGGTGCGCCCGTGGGCATACGGCTTCCGGCGCGGCGCAACCGTGGTGGGCGCGGCTGTGACCTCGATGTTCGCGCTGCTGGCGGGGCCGGCACCGGCGTCCGCGCAGCCGCCGCCGTGTACCGACGTCGAGGTGGTGTTCGCTCGCGGCACCAACGAGCCGTTCGGTGTCGGCGCACCGGGACAGTCCTTCGTCGACGCGCTCCGGTGGCATCTCGGCATGCGGAGCCTGGCGGTGTATCCGGTGAACTACGCGGCCTCCGGCGACTTCGCCAGCCCGGATTTCCAGCGGACCGTCGTGGACGGCGCCCGGGACGCGGCCGTGCACATCCAGAACACCGCGGCGGCCTGCCCGGCCACCAGGATCGTGCTCGGCGGGTACTCCCAGGGCGCGGTCGTGGCGGATTTCGTCGCCTCCGGAACCGCGCCGCAGGGCCTCCCGCCCGAGGCGGTGCCCGCGCCGCTGCCCCCGGAGGTCGGTGAGCACATCGCCGCCGTGGTCTATTTCGGCAAGCCGACGGATCAGGTGCTGCGCAAGTACGGCGCCACCGCCGTCCCGCTCAGCGAGCCGCTGGCGGCGAAGTCACTGAACCTGTGTGTGCCGGGCGACCCGATCTGCAGTCCGGGCGCCGACGGGCATCTGCACGGCCTGTACGTCGCCAACGGCCTGACCCATCAGGGCGCTGCCTTCGCCGCGGGCCGGTTGACCCCACCGCCGCCACCCCTGCCGCCACCGCCGATGTAGACGGCGCTCAGAGCCGGGCGAAGCAGGGATCGGCGTCCTCCTTGGGGATCGACGCGTTCTGACTGGAGAAGGTGCCCACGACGCCGGTGTCGGTGACCTCGACGCTGTCGGCGTGGATGCCGAGCGGGTAGTTGTCGTTCAGCTTCTTGGTGAGGTCGTTCAGCGCCGACTGCACCGTGTCCTTCGGCAGCGGCCCGTTGACGTCGAGAACCTGCAGGTCGAGGTTGCCGTCGGCGACGACGGGTTTGGCCGTCACGCTGTAGTCGCCCGCGTCGAGGATGATCGTGCCCGCCGCGGGGTCCGTCCGCACGCCCGTGACCAGGCTGCCGACGCCGGGCAGGTTGTCCGCCACGGTGTCCTTGATACCGGCCGACTTCCACGTGAGCGTCGCGTTCAGCGACCCGATCGCGCCCTTGGAGTCGGCGGTCTCCTGCAGCCGGATGTCCTCGAGGGTGACGTCCGCGGTCATCCCGTCGGCGCTCTGCACGCGGTCACCGGCGGTGACGACGGAGATGTTCGTGTAGTGGCCGGTGATGTGCTGCCACAGGAACGGCGGGTTGACGCCGAAGGAGATGGTGGCGCCGTCATCGACCACGCATTCGGCGACCTCGACCAGGATGCTGTCGGCTCGGCTGCGGGCATACAATTCGGCGCCCGCGAGGCCACCGACGATCGCCGCGACGGCGATGACCGCGATCAAAATGACCGACTGCCGGTTGCCCAGCAGCGAGCCTCGCTTGCTCGGCTTGGGCGCCTTCGACTCCGGCGGC
>NZ_JAUMSQ010000035.1:0-50183 GCF_030519285.1 Mycolicibacterium arseniciresistens | reverse complement strand
CGACGCGGTCGCCGACGCGCACCCGGTGCCGCGCCCCGCTCGCTGACCCGCCGCCCACGGTACGGTCGTCGGCGTGACCGAGGCCATGTCGTGGGTGCAGGTGGTGGTCCTGGCGATCCTGCAGGGCCTCACCGAGTTCCTGCCGGTGTCCTCCTCCGGCCACCTCGCCATCGCCTCGAGGGTGTTCTTCTCCGGTGATGCCGGCGCCTCGTTCACGGCGGTCACCCAGCTCGGCACCGAATTCGCCGTGCTGCTGTACTTCGCCCGCGACATCGGCCGCATCGTCACTGCATGGTTCCGCGGACTGTTCGCGCCCGAACACCGCACCGCGGACTACCGGCTGGGGTGGTACGTGATCATCGGCACCATCCCGATCGGGCTGATCGGCCTGCTGCTCAAGGACGAGATCCGCACGGCGGCGCGCAATCTGTGGGCGATCGCGATCGCGCTGATCGTGTTCTCGGCCGTCATCGCGGCGGCCGAATACGTCGGGCGCCAGGGCCGCCGGGTGGAGAACCTGACGTGGCGCGACGGTGTGATCGTCGGCCTGGCGCAGTGTCTGGCGCTGCTGCCCGGCGTGTCGCGGTCGGGCGCCACCATCAGCGCCGGGCTGTTCCTCGGGATGAACCGTGAACTCGCCGCCCGGTTCGGCTTCCTGCTGGCGATCCCGGCGGTGTTCGCCTCCGGGCTGTTCTCGCTGCCCGACGCGTTCGACCCGGTCGGGGAGGGGATGAGCGCCACCGGACCGCAGCTGCTCGTCGCGACGCTCATCGCGTTCGTCGTGGGATTCGCCGCGGTCGCGTGGTTCCTGCGCTTCCTCGCTCGGCACAGCATGTACTGGTTCGTCGGGTACCGGGTGCTGCTCGGCACGGTCGTGCTGGTGCTGCTCGGCACCGGGGTGGTGGCGGCGTCATGACCGTGATCCTGTTGCGGCACGGCCGCTCCACGTCGAACACCGCGCACACGCTGGCGGGCCGCAGCGAGGGCGTGGATCTCGACGACAAGGGCCGCGACCAGGCCGACGGCGTGGTGGAGCGCATCGGCGCGCTGCCGGTGCGCGCGATCGTGCGCTCACCGCTGCTGCGCTGCCGTCGCACGGTCGAACCGCTCGCCGCCGCACTCCAGCTGGAACCGGTGGTCGACGAGCGGCTCTCGGAGGTCGACTACGGCGCCTGGACCGGCCGCAAGATCGGCGACCTGGTCAAGGAGCCGCTCTGGGCGGTGGTGCAGCAACAGCCCAGCGCGGCGGTGTTCCCCGACGGTGAAGGCCTGGCGCAGGTGCAGGCGCGAGCCGTGGCGGCGGTGCGCGAGCACGACCGGGCGCTGGCCGAGCAGCACGAGGGTGACGTGCTGTGGGTGGCGTGCACCCACGGCGACGTGATCAAGGCGGTGCTGGCCGACGCGCTCGGCGTGCACCTCGACGGCTTCCAGCGGATCACCGCCGACCCCGCGTCGATGAGTGTGATCCGGTACACATCCCTGCGACCGTTCGTCCTGCACGTCAACCACACCGGGCCGAGCCTGACATCGGGACTGGTGGCCGCCCCGGCCAAGGCCGACGGCGACGCATCGGAGCGGCCGATGCCCGCCGACGACGCGGTGGTCGGCGGTTCCGTCGACTGACCGGCGCCGTCGTGATTACTGTCGCGACGGCCCTACCGGTATTTTGGGAGGTGCCATGGCCCGCGCTATTCACGTCTTCCGCATGCCCGACCGTTTCGTGGCCGGGACCGTCGGACAACCCGGCAACCGCACCTTCTATCTGCAGGCCGTGCACGAGAAGCGGGTGGTCTCGGTGATCTTGGAGAAGCAGCAGGTGGCCGTGCTGGCCGAGCGCATCGCGGCGCTGCTGCTCGAGATCAATCGAAGGTTCGGCACCCCGATCCCGCCAGAGACCGGGGAGATCGACGACCTCAGTCCACTCGAGACGCCCGTCGACGCCGAATTCCGGGTCGGCACGATGGGTCTGGGCTGGGATTCCGAGGCGCAGACGATCGTCGTGGAACTGCTCGCCGTCTCCGAGACCGAGTTCGACGCCTCGGTGGTGCTCGACGACGCCGAGGAGGGCCCCGACGCCGTGCGGGTGTTCCTGACGCCCGAGTCGGCACGCCAGTTCGCGAACCGCTCGAACCGGGTCATCTCGGCCGGGCGGCCGCCCTGCCCGCTCTGCGACGAACCTCTCGACCCCGAGGGCCACATCTGCGTCCGCACCAACGGCTACCGGCGCGGCGCGCTCACCGAACCCGACGATGAACCAGAAACCTGACCCGGCGGGCGGCGCCGCCAGTGGCGTCGAGGAGGTGCTGCGGTGCGGCGAACTGACCGTCATCGGACGGATCCGCTCGGCGAGCAACGCCACGTTCCTGTGCGAGGCACATCTGGGCGACCGGCAGGTGCACTGCGTGTACAAGCCGATCGCCGGGGAGGCGCCGCTGTGGGACTTCCCCGACGGCACGCTGGCGGGCCGCGAGGTCGGCGCCTACCTGGTGTCTCACGCACTGGGGTGGGACATCGTGCCGCACACCATCATCCGTGACGGACCTGCCGGCGGCGGGATGATCCAGCTGTGGGTGGACCAGCCCGGCGACGACATCGACGGGGACGCCGACGACGCCCCCGCATCCGGACCCGACCTGGTCGACCTGCTGCCCGCGGGCCGGGTGCCACCGGGCTACCTACCGATCCTGCAGGCCTACGACTACGCCGGCGACGAGGTGACCCTCGTGCACGCCGACGACCCGCGGCTCTACCGGATGGCGGTGTTCGACGTGCTGGTGAACAACGCCGACCGCAAGGGCGGTCACATCCTCACCGGGGTCGACGGCCGCGTCTACGGCGTCGACCACGGCGTGACCCTGCACGTCGAGGACAAGCTGCGCACCGTGCTGTGGGGCTGGTCGGGCAAACCGGTCGACGACCCGACGCTGGAAGCGGTGCTCGGGCTCGACGAGGCGTTGCGCGGCGATGTGGCCGAGCAGCTGCGCGATCACATCACCCGTGCCGAGATCGCCGCTCTGCGTGCGAGAGTGGTTGCGCTGCTCAACGATCCGGTGATGCCGACGCCCGATCGGCACCGGCCGATCCCGTGGCCGGCGTTCTAGTCGCAGTTGGAGCAGACACGGGTCAGCGACAACTGCATGCCGCACGTGCAGAACGCGCCCTCACGCCTCGTGTCGATCGGCTTCACGGCTTTCGCCGCCGGGGTCCGGGTCTTCGCCGGTGCCTTCACGAGGGAGTCGGAGGGCTCATCTGCTGTGCTCATCACTCCTCACGGTAGTCCGTCCGGAGGTCCCGTGGTGTCCGCGGACTGCGCGTTGGCGATACTGACCGGATGAGCCTGACCGATGCGGCGCTGGCCGCGGCGGTCGCGGCCGAAGCCGGCGAACTGCTGCTCGGGGTCCGCGACGAGGTGGGCTTCTACGATCCGTACTACCTCGGTGACGTCGGCGACATGCGGGCCAACGCGCTGATCCTCGACCGCCTGCGCCGCCACCGCCCCGACGACGCGGTGCTGTCCGAGGAGGCGGTCGACGACCTGTCCCGGGTGCAGGCCGACCGGGTCTGGATCGTCGACCCGGTGGACGGCACCCACGAGTTCTCGCTGCCCGGCCACGACGACTGGGCGGTGCACATCGCGCTGTGGCAGCGTGGCGCAGGCGGCCCCGACGGCGGCCTCACCGACGCCGTGGTGGCGCTGCCCGCCACGGGCGAGGTGTTCCGCAGCGACACCGTCACCCCGCCTCCGCCACGGCGGGAGGGGCCCATCCGCATCGCCGCCAGCGCCAGCCGCCCACCGGCGGTGCTGTGGCGTCTGCGTGAGCACCTCGACATCCAGCCGGTGCGGATCGGATCGGCAGGCGCCAAGGCGATGGCGGTGGTGCGCGGCGACGTCGACGCCTACATCCACGCCGGAGGGCAGTGGGAGTGGGACTCCGCGGCTCCCGCGGGGGTCGTCCTCGCCGCGGGCCTGCACGCGTCGCGGCTGGACGGTTCGCCGATGATCTACAACCGCCCCGACCCGTATCTGCCGGACTTCGTGATGTGCCGCAGTGAACTGGCCGAACAGCTGCTGGACATCATCCGCAGGCGCTGACGGGCGGCCCGGGAATCAAATCGCGTCCGTCGTTGTCGGTGTCGGAGAGTCACGCACCAGCGGGAGGCCGTCCTGATCGAACACCTTAGAGTCGAAGCCATGCAATCGTGGCCGGCGACGACCGTTCCGGAACTGCCGGGCCGTGGACCGCAGCTGCGCCTCTACGACAGCGCCGACCGCCAGGTGCGGCCCGTGTCGCCCGGCGAGACCGCCACGATGTACGTGTGCGGCATCACCCCGTACGACGCGACCCATCTGGGTCACGCCGCCACCTATCTGACCTTCGATCTGGTGCACCGGCTGTGGCTCGACGGCGGGCACCGGGTGCACTACGTGCAGAACATCACCGACGTCGACGACCCGCTGTTCGAGCGCGCCGCCCGCGACGGGATCGGCTGGCGCGAGCTCGGCGACCGCGAGACCGAACTGTTCCGCCAGGACATGTCCGCGCTGCGCGTGTTGCCGCCGCACCACTACGTCGCCGCGACCGAGGCCATCGCCGAGGTCGTCGAGCTGGTGGAGAAGATGCTGGCCTCCGGCGCGGCGTACGTCGTCGAGGACGCGCAGTACCCGGACGTCTACTTCCGCGCCGACGCCACCGTGCAGTTCGGCTACGAGTCCGGCTATGACCGCGACACCATGCTGCGCCTGTTCGGTGAGCGTGGCGGCGACCCGGACCGTCCGGGCAAGGGCGACCAACTCGACGCGTTGCTGTGGCTCGCCGAGCGGCCCGGCGAGCCGAGCTGGCCGTCGCCGTTCGGCCCGGGCCGGCCGGGCTGGCACGTGGAGTGCGCGGCGATCGCGCTCGACCGCATCGGCACCGGGCTGGACATCCAGGGCGGAGGCAGCGACCTGATCTTCCCGCACCACGAGTTCTCGGCCGCACACGCCGAATCCGTCACCGGTGAGCGGCGGTTCGCCCGCCACTACGTGCACGCCGGGATGATCGGCTGGGACGGGCACAAGATGTCCAAGAGCCGCGGCAACCTGGTGCTGGTCTCGCGGCTGCGTGCCGAGGGCGTCGATCCCGCGGCGATCCGGCTCGGCCTGCTCGCAGGCCACTACCGCGCCGACCGGTCGTGGAGCACCGCCGTGCTCGACGAGGCGCAGACCCGGCTGCGGCACTGGCAGGCCGCGACGACGCTGCAGGCCGGTCCCGCCGCAGGCGATGTGCTGGCCCGTGTCCGGCAGTACCTCGCCGACGATCTGGACACCCCGAAAGCCCTTGCCGCGCTTGATGGCTGGTGCACCGACGCGTTGCAGTACGGCGGTCACGACGAGGGTGCGCCGCGCCTGGTGCGCGACGCCGTCGACGCACTGCTCGGCGTGCGGCTGCCGTAGCCCGACCGTGTCCATTGCGCTTGTCCGGACATCGCCCGGACGCATTGCTCGTCGCACCCCGTAGCGCACTTTCGGCACTCGACGGTGTCGGAAGCGGCTGGAGAGCACTTTGCCAGCGCGCAATGGCATTGTTGCAGTGTCAAACATGCGTGCATTGACGACCTCGATAGTATTTGCCAGATCCGCACGAACGGTAGCTTGAGAGGGGCGTTGGGTTTGCCAACTTCCTCGCCGAGTGACCAGGAGCGGACGATGAATCGTCGAGATCTACGAAGCTGCGCGGTGACGTCGGTGGTGGCCGCCGCTTCGCTCGCCGTGATAGCAACCAGCGCCATCGCCACCATCCCCGACGCCCCCCGGTCGACGTCGCACGAGGCGGTCAGCAGCGCGGCGCTGCCCAGTTCACCGCCGAGCATCGTCACCACGCTGCTCGGGCTGCAGAAGCTGGGTGTCACCTCGGTGCGGGTCCGGGTGCCGGACCCCGCCGCCGACCCGCGGACCGTGCAACAGCCCGCCCTGGTGATCGCCGACGGCGTCACGCCAACCGCCGCCCGCAGTGCTGCTGCGACCGCCAGCGCCGCCTCCACCACGCGCACTGCCACCACCACCCGCACTGCCACCACCACCACGAGCACCACCACCCAGAGCACCACCACCTACTTGCAGCAGCTGTCGGCGTACATGCAACAGCTGGCGGCCGCTCTGGCCCAGCCGCGCATCGTGCCGTCCGGGGCGAAGAAGCTCTTCACGGGCGACTACAACACCGGGAACTTCACCCAGTGGGCCATGTTGCAGGCCAAGGGAATCAACGCGCCCGCGCCGGCGAACTACTGCACCTACAGCGCGTGTGTGCGCAACGGGGGGCTGGGGCACGAGACGGCGGCGCGCTTCGAGGTCCGCGACGGCGACATCCCGCCGTTCGGTGGCGGCGAACGCGCAGAGGTCACCCCCGGCGCCTGGTACGCCCCCTCAGCGGGCGCATTCGTCAAGGAGGGCGACGAGCGCTGGTATTCGTTCTCGATGAAGTTCGACGAGGGATTCCAGAACCCGCGGCACGGGCCGGACAGCTGGTTCATGGTGTCCCAGTGGTTCCCCCAGCAGGGCGGCGCCCCCGCGTTGACCCTCCAGGTGACCCAGGACAACTATCTCGAACTCGGCGGCGCGGGCGCGGCGGTGCCCTACCGCCGCAAGATCTCACCCGTGAAGCCGGGGCAGTGGGTGGATTACGTCGTCCACGTCAAGTTCTCCGAGGACCCGAACGTCGGCTACGCGGAGGTCTACGAGAACGGCAAACTGGTTGTCGAGAAGCACTATCGGCCCACCCTCGTCGCCGGCGGCGGCGGCGCGTACTACAAGCAGGGTGTGTACCGCGACGTCGAGTCCACCGGTACGCAGGTGGTGTGGCATGACGGCCTGGTGATCTACGAAGGAGTGGCGCCGCCGACGACGCTCGCGCTGACCCAGTCGCCTTCGCCGGTCGCGCGGACCCAGACACTTGTCGCCGACGCGGCCGTCGCCGACACCGGCATCGTCGCCGCCGACACCGCCGTCGCACAGGCCGACGAGATCGACGGGCAGGTCCCGGCCGATCGCGGTACCACTGCAAGCACGGAGGCGCAGGAGACCACGTCCGCCCTCGATGCACGCAGCGCGGCCCGCGAGGAACGGCGGGAGGCTCGCGAGGAACGGCGGGAGGCCCGCGAGGAGCGACGCGAGGCGCGGGCCGCCGAGCGTGAGGCTCGCGCTGCCGAACGTGCGGCCCGCCAGGAAGAGCGTGCGGCCCGCATCGCCGAGCGTGCGGCGCGCGCCGCCGATCAGACGACCGACGCGGAGTCCGCCGAACCGGCTCCGTAGACACGCAAGGCGGTGGTATTCGGCCGAGCCATGGGGTCGCGCGGTACGTTTCCGCCATGACTTCGGTACGTGGCAAGGTCGTGGTGATCACCGGCGGCGCGAGGGGTGTGGGCGAGGAACTGGCCCGCAGGCTGCATGCCAAGGGCGCCTCGCTGGTGCTGACCGACCTCGACGAGGGACCGCTGGCCGCACTGGCCGGCGACCTCGGCGAGGATCGCGTGCTGACCGTCGTGGCCGACGTGAGCGACCTCAAGAGCATGCAGGAAGTGGCGGAGCAGGCGGTGGCCCGCCTCGGCGGCATCGACATCGTCATCGCCAACGCCGGCATCGCCAGCTACGGCTCGGTGCTGGTGGTCGATCCCGACGCGTTCCGGCGGGTGCTCGACGTCAACATCGTCGGCGTGTTCAACACCGTCCGGGCCACCCTGCCGTCATTGATCGACCGCAAAGGATACGTCCTGGTCGTCTCGTCGCTGGCGGCATTCGCGGCCGCGCCCGGCATGGCGCCCTACGACGCGTCGAAGGCGGGCGTCGAGCAGTTCGCGAACGCCCTGCGGCTGGAGGCGGCGCACCACGGCGTCGGCGTGGGCTGCGCACACATGTCCTGGATCGACACGCCGCTGGTGCAGGACACCAAGAGCGATCTGCCGAGCTTCGTCGCGATGCTCGACTCCCTGCCGGGGCCGTTGAGCAGGACCACCTCGGTGCAGGAGTGCGGCGAGGTGTTCGTCAAGGGCATCGAACGCCGCAAAGACCGCATCTACTGTCCGCGCTGGGTGGGCCTCGCCAGGTGGTTCAAACCGGTGCTCACCACCAGGATCGGGCAGGCATCGCTGCTCAAGGCGGCGCCGAAGATCCTGCCGCAGATGGACGCCGAGGTCACCGCACTGAAGCGTTCACTGGGCGCCCGCACCCACGGCCTGAAGAAGTGATCCGCCGCGTCGCCGCGATTCTGATCGGAACCATCCTGCTCGCCGGTTGTGTCAAGGACGGCCGGGAGGCCGACCCCTCGACCCCGCCACCCCCTGCGGAAGTCACCCCGCAGCAGGCGCGCGCGATAGCCAAGGAGGCCTACATCTGGGGCTTCCCGGTCGTGGACAACTACCGGGTGCAGTACTCCTACTTCGTCAACCGCGACAACCCCGAGTACAAGGGCGGTTGGAATGCGATCCACAACACCGCACGGCTGTTCACGCCGGAGGACAAGACCGTCCAGACACCGAACTCCGACACGCCCTATTCGGTGGTGGGCGCCGACCTGCGCGCCGAGCCGCTGGTGCTGACGGTCCCGCCGGTAGAACAGGACCGCTACTACTCACTGCAGTTCGTCAACGGCTACACCAACAACATCGCCTACGTCGGCAGCCGCACCACCGGCAACGGCGGCGGGAAGTACCTGCTCGCCGGCCCCGGCTGGCAGGGCGACAAGCCCGAGGGCGTCGACGAGGTGATCCGGTCCGACACCGAGCTGAACAACGTCATCTACCGCACCCAGCTGTTGAACCCGTCGGACCTGGAGAACGTCAAGCGGATCCAGGCCGGCTACCAGGTGACACCACTGTCGGTGTTCCTCCGGCAACCGCCTGCCGCGCCTGCGCCCGCGATCGACTTCGCGCCGCCGCTGACGCCCGACCAGCAGCGCACCTCGCCGCAGTTCTTCGAGATCCTCAACTTCGCGCTGCGGTTCGCGCCCGTACTGCCCGAGGAGAAGGACCTCCGCGACCGGTTCGCGACCATCGGCATCGGGCCCGACGGCGACTTCGCGGCCGATGAGCTCAGCCCGGAGATGCGCTCGGCCGTCGAGGGCGGCATGGCCGACGCCTGGGCGGAGCTCGACACCCTGAAGAAGGACAAGATCGACACCGGCGAGGTGGGGCCGGCGCAGTTCTTCGGCACCGCCGCCGAACTGAAGGGCAACTACCTGTACCGGATGGCCGGCGCGGTGTTCGGCATCTACGGCAACACCGCCGCCGAGGCGCTGTATCCGACGCTGACCAACGACTCCACCGGGGCGCCGCTGACCGGCGCGAACAACTACACCGTGCGGTTCGCGCCCGGCCAGCTGCCGCCGGTCAACGCGTTCTGGTCGCTGACGATGTACGAGATGCCGCAGAGCCTGCTCGTCACCAACCCGCTCAACCGGTGGCTGATCAACTCGCCGATGCTGCCCAGCCTGGTCGCCGATCCCGACGGCGGCTACACGTTCCTGGTGCAGAACGCGTCGCCGGGCATCGACAAGGAGTCGAACTGGCTGCCCGCGCCCGCCGGTCCGTTCCAGATGGTGCTGCGGCTGTACTGGCCGAAGCCCGACGCGCTGAACGGCACCTGGAAGCCGCCGCAGGCCGTCAGGAGCTGAGCGGTCCGGCCTAGCTGCGGTAACCCGGTCCGCGCCGGCGCAGGTAGCGTTCGAACTCGGCGGCCAGCGCGTCGCCGTCGATCTTGCTCAGGGTCTCGTGCATGTCGACCTCGGCGTCGCCGC
Organism: Mycolicibacterium arseniciresistens; assembly: GCF_030519285.1. Lineage (NCBI taxonomy): Bacteria > Bacillati > Actinomycetota > Actinomycetes > Mycobacteriales > Mycobacteriaceae > Mycobacterium > Mycolicibacterium arseniciresistens. The sequence continues at coordinate 40,416 of NZ_JAUMSQ010000035.1, read as the reverse complement.
GTTCCTCGAGTGCCGTCACGTACTCGGCGATCTCGTCGTCGTCGGCGGTCATCTCCGTGACGGCCTCTTCCCACTCCTCGGCCGCGGTCGGCAGGTCCGCCAGGGGCACCTCGATGTCCAGCACGTCCTCGACCCGGCGCAGCAGCGCGACCGTCGCCTTGGGGTTCGGCGGCTGCGAGACGTAGTGCGGGACGGCCGCCCAGAAGGTCACCGCGGGGATGCCGGCCTGCACGCACGCGTCCTGGAAGACCCCGGCGATGCCGGTCGGACCCTCGTAGCGGGTCTCCTCGAGCCCGAAGAACTTGGCCGACTCGGGGGAGTAGGCGGCTCCGGACACCGGCACCGGCCGGGTGTGCGGGGTGTCGGCCAGCAGCGCGCCGAGGATCACGACCGTCTGGACGTTCAGCTTGTCGGCGATCGCCAGGAGTTCGGCGCAGAACGTACGCCACCGCATGTTCGGCTCGACGCCGTGCATCAGCACGATGTCGCGTTCGGCGCCCGGCGGGCGGCAGTGCGAGATCCGCATCGACGGCCACACCAGTTCGCGGGTGACACCGTCGATCTGCCGGATCACCGGGCGATTGACCTGGTAGTCGTAATAGGACTCGTCGTCGATCTCGACGATCGGGTCGGCCTCCCAGATCGCGTCCAGGTGCTCGAGCGCGTCGCTGGCCGCGTCTCCGGCGTCGTTCCAGCCCTCGAACGCCGCGACGATGATGGCGTCGTGCAGTTCGGGCAGCTCAGGTCCCTTCGGTGCACCGAATTCCGATGGGGTCACCTGGCCAGCGTAAGGCCTCCGGGGTGGTGACGAGCGTCATCGGCCGCTCGGGCGGGGTGCACGCCGCGACTACCCTGTCGTTGTGACCGCAGCCGCTCCAGCAGGCCGGGACCGGCGAGACGAAATACCCTCGGCTGCACTTCGGTTGATGGTGGTGCGATCACCGAACGGGTCGTGGTCAGCCGGGCGTCCGGACGTCCATCGGGTGAGGACGTAGACTTTTCTGGTCGAGAGGCGTTGCAACGGCTATTCGGGGGGCCTGGATCCCCCTCGGTATCCGCCACGCTCGGCAGAGTCAAGGACGCCTTCCGCTACGGAAGGAGTGCGCGTGAACACGTCTGAGTCGACCGCCGTCGAGTCGAATACCGTCGAGTCGACCACCTTCGCGCCGAACATCCGCCCCGACTGCACCGAGGAACTGACGGCCGCTCTGCGCCAGCGGATCGTGGTGATCGACGGCGCGATGGGCACGGCGATCCAGCGCGACCGGCCCGACGAGGCCGGCTACCGCGGCGACCGGTTCACCGAGTGGCCGACCGCCCTGCAGGGCAACAACGACCTGCTCAACCTGACGCAGCCGCAGATCATCGAGGGCATCCACCGCGAGTACCTCGAGGCGGGCGCCGACATCCTCGAGACCAATACGTTCAACGCCAACGCGGTCTCGCTGTCGGACTACGACATGGCCGAGCTCGCCTACGAGCTGAACTACGCCGGCGCCGCGCTGGCCCGCAGCGCAGCCGACGAGTACAGCACCCCGGACAAGCCCCGCTACGTCGCGGGCGCGCTGGGGCCCACCACGCGGACCGCGTCGATCTCACCGGACGTCAACGATCCCGGAGCGCGCAACGTCTCCTACGACCAGTTGGTCGCCGCCTACCTCGAGGCCGCCAACGGCCTGGTCGACGGTGGTGCCGACCTCCTCATCATCGAGACGATCTTCGACTCGCTGAACGCCAAGGCGGCGGTGTTCGCCGTCGAGACGCTGTTCGAGGAGCGCGGACGCCGCTGGCCGCTGATCATCTCGGGCACCATCACCGACGCCTCAGGGCGGACCCTGTCCGGTCAGGTCACCGAGGCCTTCTGGAATGCGATCAGGCACGCCAAGCCGCTCGCGGTCGGCCTGAACTGCGCCCTTGGCGCGCCGGAGATGAGGCCCTACATCGCCGAGATGGCGCGGATCGCGGACACCTTCGTGTCCTGCTACCCGAATGCCGGCCTGCCCAACGCGTTCGGCGAGTACGACGAGGACCCGGAGCATCAGGCCGGCTACATCGGTGAGTTCGCCGAAGCCGGCCTGGTCAACCTCGTCGGTGGGTGCTGCGGAACGGCGCCCGAGCACATCGCCGAGATCGCCAAGGTCGTCGATGGCAAGCCGCCGCGCGAGCTGCCGGAGATCGAGGTCGCCACCCGGCTCGCGGGCCTGGAGCCGCTCAACATCAACGACGACTCCCTGTTCGTCAACATCGGTGAGCGCACCAACATCACCGGTTCGGCCCGGTTCCGGAACCTGATCAAGGCCGAGGACTACGACACCGCGCTGTCGGTCGCCCTGCAGCAGGTCGAGGTCGGTGCGCAGGTCATCGACATCAACATGGACGAGGGCATGATCGACGGCGTCGCCGCGATGGACCGGTTCACCAAGCTGATCGCGGCCGAGCCCGACATCAGCCGCGTCCCGGTGATGATCGACTCGTCCAAGTGGGAGGTCATCGAGGCCGGCCTGAAGAACGTGCAGGGCAAGCCGATCGTCAACTCGATCTCCATGAAGGAGGGCGAGGAGAAGTTCATCCGCGAGGCGCGGCTGTGCCGCAAGTACGGCGCCGCCGTCGTCGTGATGGCCTTCGACGAACAGGGCCAGGCCGACAACCTGGAGCGCCGCAAGGAGATCTGCGGGCGCGCCTACCGGATCCTGACCGAAGAGGTCGGCTTCCCGCCCGAGGACATCATCTTCGACCCGAACTGCTTCGCGCTGGCGACGGGCATCGAGGAGCACGCGACATACGGGATCGACTTCATCGAGGCCTGCGCCTGGATCAAGGAGAACCTCCCCGGCGTGCACATCTCCGGCGGCATCTCCAACGTGTCGTTCTCGTTCCGGGGCAACAACCCCGTCCGCGAGGCGATCCACGCGGTGTTCCTGTACCACGCCATCAAGGCCGGCCTGGACATGGGCATCGTCAACGCCGGTTCGCTGGTGCCCTACGACTCGATCGATCCCGAACTGCGGGACCGGATCGAGGACGTCGTGCTGAACCGTCGGGAGGACGCCGCCGAACGGCTGCTGGAGATCGCCGAGCGGTTCAACAGCTCGGAGAAGGCCGACGATCCGGTCGCAGCGGAGTGGCGCAGCCTGCCGATTCGTGAGCGGATCACGCACGCCCTGGTCAAGGGCATCGACGCCAACGTCGACGCCGACACCGAGGAACTGCGCGCCGAGATCGAGGCCGCGGGCGGTCGTCCGATCGAGGTGATCGAGGGCCCGCTGATGGACGGCATGAACGTCGTCGGCGACCTGTTCGGCGCGGGCAAGATGTTCCTGCCGCAGGTGGTGAAGTCGGCCCGGGTGATGAAGAAGGCCGTGGCGTACCTGTTGCCCTTCATCGAGGCGGAGAAGGAGCAGACCGGGGCCACTGCGAGCAAGGACACCAACGGCACGATCGTCATGGCGACCGTCAAGGGCGACGTCCACGACATCGGCAAGAACATCGTCGGAGTCGTGCTGCAGTGCAACAACTACGAGGTGATCGACCTCGGTGTGATGGTGCCTGCCGACAAGATCCTGGACGCGGCCAAGGAGCACGACGCCGACATCATCGGGCTGTCCGGCCTGATCACCCCGTCGCTGGACGAGATGGTCAACTTCGCCGTCGAGATGGAGCGTCAGGGCCTGGAGATCCCGCTGCTGATCGGCGGCGCGACCACCTCGCGCGCTCACACCGCCGTGAAGGTGGCGCCGCGCCGAAGCGGTCCTGTGGTCTGGGTGAAGGACGCGTCCCGCTCGGTGCCGGTCGCCGCGGCCCTGCTCGACGACAAGCAGCGGCCTGCCCTGCTGGAGGCCACCGAGAAGGATTACGCGTCGCTTCGCGAGCGGCATGCGCAGAAGAGCGAGCGGCCGATGCTGACGCTGGAGAAGGCGCGGGCGAACCGGACGCCGATCGACTGGGACGACTACACGCCGCCGGTGCCCGCGCAAGGCCTCGGCGTGCGGGAGTTCGGCGACTACGACTTCGCCGAGCTGCGCGAGTACATCGACTGGCAACCGTTCTTCAATGCCTGGGAGATGAAGGGCCGCTTCCCCGACATCCTCAACAACCCGGTGTCGGGCGAGACGGCCCGCAAGCTGTACGACGACGCCCAGGAGATGCTGGACACCCTCATCAAGGAGAAGTGGCTGACCGCCAACGGCGTGATCGGCTTCTTCCCGGCGAACGCGGTCGGTGACGACGTCGAGGTCTACACCGACGAGAGCCGTTCGGAGGTGCTGAAGACGTTGCGCAACCTGCGCCAGCAGGGCGAGCACCGCGACGGCATCCCGAACCGGTCCCTCGGCGATTTCGTCGCGCCCAAGGACACGGGCCTCCGGGACTACGTCGGCGCGTTCGCCGTCACCACGGGGCTCGGCATCCACGACAGGATCGCCGAGTTCAAGGCGGCCAACGACGACTACAACGCGATCCTGTTGGAGTCGCTCGCCGACCGGCTGGCGGAGGCGTTCGCCGAACGGATGCACCAGCGGGTCCGCAAGGAGTTCTGGGGATACCAGCCCGACGAGCAGCTGGACAACGAGGCGCTGATCGGTGAGAAGTACTCAGGCATCCGCCCCGCCCCCGGTTACCCGGCCTGCCCGGAACACACCGAGAAGGCGACGCTCTGGGAGTTGATGGACGTCAAGGAGCGCACCGGGATCGAGCTGACGGAGTCGATGGCGATGTGGCCCGGCGCCGCCGTCAGCGGCTGGTACTTCTCGCACCCGCAGTCGCAGTACTTCGTCGTCGGCCGGATCTCCCAGGACCAGGTCGCCGACTACGCGAAGCGCAAGGGCTGGACGCTGAAGGAGGCCGAGCGCTGGCTCGCCCCCAATCTCGGCTACAACCCGGAGGACTGAATGGGGGAGGTGCTCTCCGCCGTCCTCTTCGACATGGACGGCACCCTGGTGGATTCCGAGAAACTGTGGGACATCTCGCTGGAGGCGCTCTATGCCCGGCTCGGCGGTGACCTGAGCGCCGGGGTGCGCCAGGCACTGGTGGGCAGCTCGGCGGAGAACACCATGCGCACCGTGTTCGCCGACCTGCGCCTGGAGCCCGACCCGCAGGCGATGGCCGAGGCGCACCGGTGGCTGCACGACTACACCGCCGAGTTGTTCGAGCAGGGCCTGCCGTGGTGTGCGGGGGCTCGCGAGCTGCTCGATGCGCTGGCCGCCGACGGGGTGCCGTTGGCGCTGGTCACCAACACGCTGCGGCCACTCACCGACAAAGCACTCAAAAGCATTGGCGGTCACTACTTCTCGGCTACTGTCTGCGGTGACGAGGTGACGAACGGGAAACCAGCGCCGGATCCGTACCTGCGTGCGTCGGAGTTGCTGGGACTGGCGCCCGGCGCGTGCCTGGCCGTCGAGGATTCGGTGACGGGCACGGCGGCCGCCGAGGGCGCGGGCTGCCCGGTGCTGGTGGTGCCCAACGACATCGCGGTGCCCACCGGGCCGGGACGGCGCCACGCGCAGTCGCTGCTCGGCCTCGGCGTCGAGGACCTCCGGGCCATCCACGCCGAGCTGACCGACGAGCTCTCCGAACGCAGCGCCTGAGCACACGTTCACGGCCCACTTCCCGGTCTCGATACGCCCTTGCGCAGGTGTGAATTGTGCAATCGTGGGGAACGAGTGATTCCACGCAGCGCTGCGGAAAGGAAATCCCATGGCAGGTCAGGGTGGAGCCCCGGTAGGCGATGACCTACCGGTCTCGGACGAGGACTTCTCGTCGGGCAAGACGGCGCTACGCATCGCCTCGGTGGCGGCCCTTGGCGGCCTGCTGTTCGGTTACGACAGCGCCGTCATCAACGGGGCGGTGGACTCCATCCAGGAGGACTTCGGGATCGGCAACGCCGAACTCGGCTTCGCGGTCGCGTCCGCGCTCCTGGGCGCTGCGGTCGGCGCCATGACCGCGGGCCGCATCGCCGACAAGATCGGCCGCATCGCGGTCATGAAGATCGCCGCGGTGTTGTTTCTCATCAGCGCGTTCGGCACCGGCCTGGCACCCGATGTGCTCTGGGTGGTGATCTTCCGCGTCGTCGGCGGCATCGGCGTGGGTGTGGCGTCGGTGATCGCACCCGCCTACATCGCCGAGACCTCGCCGCCGGGCATCCGCGGCCGGCTGGGATCCCTACAGCAGCTGGCGATCGTATCCGGCATCTTTCTGTCGTTCGTGGTCAACTGGCTCCTGCAGTGGACCGCCGGCGGCCCGAACGAACCGCTGTGGCTCGGTCTGGACGCGTGGCGGTGGATGTTCCTTGCCATGGCGTTTCCGGCCGTCCTGTACGGCGCGTTGGCCTTCACCATCCCGGAGTCGCCGCGGTATCTCGTTGCCAGCCACAAGATCCCGGAAGCCCGCCGGGTGCTCAACATGCTGCTGGGGCAGAAGAACCTGGAGATCACCATCACGCGCATCAGGGAGACGCTGGAGCGCGAGGACAAGCCGTCCTGGAAGGATCTGCGCAAGCCGACCGGCGGCGTCTACGGCATCGTCTGGGTGGGTCTCGGCCTGTCGATCTTCCAGCAGTTCGTCGGCATCAACGTGATCTTCTACTACTCGAACGTGTTGTGGCAGGCGGTGGGATTCAGCGCCGACGAATCGGCGGTCTACACCGTGATCACGTCGGTGATCAACGTGCTCACCACCCTGATCGCCATCGCACTCATCGACAAGATAGGCCGGAAACCGCTGCTGCTCATCGGTTCCTCCGGCATGGCCGTCACGCTCATCACGATGGCGGTCATCTTCGCCAACGCGGCCGTGGGGCCCGACGGCAATCCGAGCCTGCCCGGCGCGTCGGGCGTGGTCGCGCTGGTGGCGGCCAACCTGTTCGTCGTCGCGTTCGGCATGTCGTGGGGTCCGGTGGTCTGGGTGCTGCTGGGCGAGATGTTCCCCAACCGCATCCGCGCCGCGGCTCTGGGGATCGCCGCCGCCGGCCAGTGGGCGGCGAACTGGCTGATCACCGTCACCTTCCCCGGCCTGCGCGAACACCTCGGGCTGGCCTACGGCTTCTACGGGTTGTGCGCGATCCTGTCCGGGCTCTTCGTGTGGCGCTGGGTGATGGAGACGAAGGGCGTGTCGTTGGAGGACATGCACGGCTCGATCCTCAAGGGCGAGGAGTTGCCCAAAGCCGCCACCTGAGCAGCGGTCGGGCGTCGCCCGGTCGACCTGGCATGGGACAATAGCTGCCCGTGAAGACCTTCGACGCCCTGTTCGCCGAGCTCAGTGAGAAAGCGCGCAGCCGGCCCGCCGGCAGCGGCACCGTCGCCGCGCTCGACGGCGGTGTGCACGGCCTCGGCAAGAAGATCCTCGAGGAGGCCGGCGAGGTGTGGCTGGCGGCCGAGCACGAGAGTGACGACGCGCTCGCCGACGAGGTCAGCCAGCTCCTGTACTGGACCCAGGTGCTGATGCTGGCCCGCGGGCTGTCCCTCGACGACGTCTACCGGAAGCTGTGAGCGGCATGTTGCGGGTCGCGGTTCCCAACAAGGGCGCGCTGAGCGAGTCCGCCGCGGAGATCCTGGCCGAGGCCGGCTACCGGAAGCGCACCGACCCCAAGGACCTCACGGTCATCGACCCGGCCAACAACGTGGAGTTCTTCTTCCTGCGGCCCAAGGACATCGCGATCTACGTCGGCTCGGGCCAGCTGGACCTCGGCATCACCGGGCGGGATCTGGCCGCCGAGTCGGATGCGCCGGTGCGCGAGCGGCTGGCGCTCGGCTTCGGTTCGTCGACGTTCCGCTACGCCGCGCCTGCGGGCCGGGACTGGACCGCGGCCGACCTGGCCGGCAAGCGGATCGCCACGGCCTACCCGAATCTCGTGCGGAAAGACCTGGCGGCGCGGGGAATCGACGCCGCTGTGATCCGGCTCGACGGTGCGGTGGAGATCTCGGTCCAGCTCGGGGTGGCCGACGCGATCGCCGACGTGGTCGGCTCCGGCCGCACGTTGCGCCAGCACAATCTGACGGCTTTCGGTGAGTCGCTGTGTGATTCGGAGGCGGTGCTGATCGAGCAGGACGGCCCGCCCGACGACAGGTCGGCCGCCCGCGACCAGCTGGCCGCCCGGGTACAGGGCGTGGTGTTCGGCCAGCAGTACCTGATGCTGGACTACGACTGCCCGCGCACGGTGCTCGACCGCGCCACCGCCGTCACCCCCGGACTCGAATCACCCACCATCGCACCGCTGGCCGACCCCGACTGGGTCGCGGTGCGGGCGCTGGTGCCGCGCCGCGACGTCAACGCCATCATGGACGAGATCGCCGCCATCGGGGCCAAGGCGATCCTGGCCTCCGACATCAGGTTCTGCCGCTTCTAGATCGCCGGGCCCCGTCGCGGTCTGCGTGTTAGCGTCCGGAGGACCTTTTCGCCCGCCTCGGAGGTACGCATGACGCATGTCCTGGTGTTGGTGCTCGCGCTGCTGATCGGGGTGATCGCGGGGCTGCGGGCGCTGACCGCCCCGGCAGTGGTGGCCTGGGGCGCGTTCCTGGGCTGGATCGACGTCGACGGCAAATGGTCGGAATGGGTGGCACATCCGATCACCGTGGCGGTGCTCTCCGTCCTCCTGGTGGTCGAACTCGTCACCGACCAGCTGCCCAAGACACCGAGCCGCAAGACGCCGCCGCAGTTCGTCACCCGCCTCCTCATGGGCGCCTTCGCGGGTGCGGTGATCGGCAGCGCGTTCTACCACACCTTCAGCTCCATCGGCGCCGGGATCATTGGCGCGGTGCTCGGCACGCTGGGCGGCGCGGAGCTGCGGTCCCGGCTGGCGGCGGCGAACGGCGGCAAGGACCGGCCCGGTGCGATCATCGAGGACGTCGTCGCCGTCGGCGGCGGTTTCCTGGTCGTGTTCCTCGTCAGCTTGATCTGACCGGACCCCGGAGATGAGCGAGGCGACAGAGCATTTCGACGCGATCGTCATCGGCGCGGGGCAGGCCGGGCCGCCGCTGGCCGGCCGGTTGACCGAGGCCGGCCAGACCGTCGCGGTGATCGAGCGCAAACTGGTCGGCGGCACCTGCGTCAACTACGGCTGCATCCCCACCAAGACCCTGGTGGCGAGCGCGCACGCGGCCCACCTGGCCCGGCGCGGCGCCGACTACGGCATCGGCACCGGCGACGTCGCTGTGGACATGGCCAAGGTCAAGGCCCGCAAGGACAAGATCATGCTCGACGATCGCCATGGCGTCGAGTCATGGCTGCAGGGCATGAAGGGCTGCACCTTCATCCGCGGCCACGCTCGCTTCACCGATCCGCACACCGTGGACGTCGACGGCCGGATCCTCACCGCCGACCGCATCTTCCTCAACGTCGGCGGCCGCGCCGTGGCGCCCGACCTGCCGGGACTGGCGGACATCGACTACCTCACCAACGTCGGCATCCTCGAACTCGACACCGTACCCGAGCATCTGGTGATCATCGGCGGCAGCTACATCGCGCTCGAGTTCGCGCAGATGTACCGCAGGTTCGGCGCCGAGGTCACCGTCATCGAGAAGGGCCCCCGGCTGACGTCCCGGGAGGACGAGGACGTCTCGGCCACCGTCTGCGAGATCCTCGAGGCCGAGGGCATCACCATCATCGTCGGCGCCGATGACATGCGCTTCACCAAGCGCGACAACGGGTTCGACGTGACACCGCGCGACGGCGCCGACGCTGTGTCCGGCACCCACCTGCTGGTCGCGGTCGGGCGCCTGCCGAACACCGACGACCTGGGTCTCGACGCCGCCGGTGTGCAGACCGACGAGCGGGGCTTCATCGTCGTCGACGACCAGCTGCGCACCTCCGCCGAGCACATCTGGGCGATGGGGGACTGCAACGGCAAGGGCGCCTTCACCCACACGTCGTACAACGACTTCGAGATCGTGGCGGCCAACCTGCTCGACGACGACCCCCGGCGGGTCAGCGACCGCATCACCACCTACGCGCTGTACATCGATCCGCCGCTGGGCCGGGCCGGGATGTCGGTCGACCAGGTGCGGGCGTCGGGCCGGAAAGCGTTGGTGGGCAAGCGCCCGATGACCCGCGTCGGCCGCGCCGTCGAGAAGGGCGAGACCCAGGGCTTCATGAAGGTGGTCGTCGACGCGGACACCGAGGAGATCCTGGGCGCCGCGATCTTCGGCGTCGGCGGCGACGAGGTGATCCACTCGATTCTCGACGTGATGACCGCCAAGCTGCCCTACACGGCGATATCCCGCACGATGCACATCCACCCGACCGTCAGTGAGCTGGTGCCGACGCTGCTGCAGGATCTGAAGCCGCTGTCATAGCGTGCCTGCCGGCCTTGAGCTGGCGCGTCACCAGGGCCACCCGGGTCCCGAGATGGGCACAGGTCCGGGCGTCGGACCCGTGCACCCGGTCCGGTCCGGCGTCGACGTCGGTCTGTGCGCCCGCCCCGAGGAAGAACGCGAGCCGGTTGAGGTCGTCGGGACCGGAGGCGGAGCTGTTCCAGCCGGCGACCAGACCGAGGTTGACCCAGTGCATGTGGTGCTGGGCGGCGAACACGGCCAGCGACGTCAGCGTCTGCAGCTTGTCACCGCTCTTGCCGCCCGAATTGGTGAACCCCGCCGCGATCTTGTCGCTCCAGGTGCCTTCCTGGCAGCGCCTGCCGGTCTTCTCCGCGAACGCCTGGAACGCCGCGGACACGTTGCCCATGTAGGTCGGCGTGCCGAAGACGATCGCGTCGGCGGTGTCCAGGGTGTCCCAGTCCGCGCCGGACATCGCGTCGACGGCGATCAGGGTCACGTCGGCGCCGGCGTCGCGGGCGCCCGCGGTGACGGCGTGTGCCAGCGTCTCGGTGTGCCCGAATCCGGAGTGGTAGGCCACCGCCACCCGCGGCGCACCGACGTCGAAGTGGTTGTCAGGCATGATTTCTCCGCATCCGGTTGGTCCATTCTGGTAGCTCGTTGCCGCCGAGGTGGGCCTCCAGCCGATCCAGGAAGGCCTCGGTGCCGCCGCGGAAGCCCGTGGCGTTGCGCACCCCGAGGCCGCGATGGGTGAAGCGCAGCACGGTGGCGCCGGCGCCGTCGGGGGTCAATTCGTAACGCACCACACCGTCCTCGACGATCTGCTGCCTCCACTCGTGTTCCAGCACGTGCGGTGGATCCCACACCAGGATCCGGCCGGTCATCCGTTTGAGGTCGTCGGGCACCGGCGGGCCGGTCGCGACCATCTCGATGGTGCCGCCTTCACGGGGGTCGATGGTGGTCGGCCCGAACCACTGCGCCCGTTCGCCGGGGTCGGTGATGGCCGACCACACGGCCTCGACGGGGTAAGGCAGCCGGCGCTCGAAATGCAGCACCGCGCGGTCGCCGTCGATCGTGAGCGTGCCGTCGCGCCCGGTCATTCGGCTGCCCCCCGGGTGGTCCGCAGATGACGCTCCAACGCATCGAGGTGACCGGTCCAGAACTGGCGGTAGCGGTCGATCCACTGGTCGATCGCCACCAGGCCGTCGGCGCGCAACGCGTAGATGCGGCGCTGGGCGTCGGGTCGCACCTCGACGAGGCCGACCTCGCGCAGCACCCGCAGGTGCCGCGACACGGTCGGCTGTGTCAGGCCCGGCAGCGTGGCCACCAGGTCGCCGGCCGTGCGTTCACCTTCGGTCAATGCGTCGAGCAGTGCCCGCCGGCTGGGCTCCGCCACCGCCTCGAATACGTCCACGCCCCTAATATTGCACGGCATCTATATAGACGCAAGGGCATATACGTACGTCGAACGTGAGCAAGATGGCGATGATCGGGCGATTTTTGAGAAACAAGCTCACGTTCGGCGGATCGGCGGCGGACGCCGTCAGCTGCGCGCGGCGCGCAGCAGCCGCAACTGACCGATCTCCGAGATGTTCTTGGTCAGTTCGACATTCACCCACAGCACGGTGTGGGCCATGGTGCGGCCGGCGTCGGCGCCCCAGGGGAATGCGGACGGCCCGTGCAGGTCCTGCGTGCTCAGCGCCTCCAGCAGCGCCCGCCACTGCCCGGCGAGGTCACGCAACCGCGTCACCGCCGCCGACCCGGAACCGGGCCACGTCACGTCTGTGCGCTCCGGCGCGGACTCGCCGCGCCCGTGTGCCAGCGTCACCGACCACCACCAGTCGATGTGCCAGGTGAGCCACGCGATCGTGGGCACCGGGATCGGGTCGGGCTCGGTGTCCGCCCAGTCGGGACGCCAGCGGCCATCGCCACCCGGTCGCACGGTCCACACCAGTTCGCTTGGCTGCCAGAGGAAGTCGTCATCGACCAAAGTGTCGAGGTGCACCTCGGCCAGCGCCCACACCAGGTGGAACTGCCATCGCAGTTCCTCGTTCACCGGCGCTGCACCAACAGTGTCTGCGCGCTGGTGCCGACGAACCCCTGCCGGTCGAAGATCTCCGCCGTGGTGACGCCGACACCGTCCGGACCGATCGAACCGCGCGCCCGCAGCGCGAAGTCCGACCCCGTCGGCAGCCGGTGCAGGTGGACGGTGGTGTCGGTGTTCATGAACATGAACCGCTCGGGGTCCAGAGCGGCGCCCGCCCCGTTGGCGGAGTCGACGACCATCGCCAGCCGCTGCACCGCCGTCGTCTCCTCGTCGTCCACCAGCGGCACCAGCGGGCTGAGCCAGGCCACCGCGGCATCGCCGTCGGCGCTGGGCTGCCTGCGCCACCTGACCGTCTCGAGGTAGCCCTGCGCGCCCTCCCAGCTGTGCGGCACCGGTATCGCGGCGCCCTCCACGAGCGGTGGATACCGGTCGGTCGCCACCTCGCGGGTGTCGCTGGTGGCCAGCAGCCAGGCGGTCACGCGGGCCACCGCACGCTCGGAGCCGTCGGGTGCGGCGGCGGTCATCTCGGCCACGATCATCGAGATCCGGGTGCCCGGCCGGGACACCCGGCTGCGCACCGTCACCGGCGCGACCGGGATGGCGCCGAGGATGTCGAGGCTGAGCCGGCCGATCCGCAGCGGCGTGCCTGCCGCCAGATCTTCGATGGCGCGGGTCATCAGTGCCAGTGGCGGCGAGCCGTGCTGGATGTCGGCGGCCCAGTTGCTGCGGGTGCCGTCGGTGGATTCGAAGCGCTCACCGGCGGGCCCGCCGCCGGGCAGGCGGCGGTAGAGGCAGTCGATCACGCAGCGGGCTCCGTCGCCGTCTGCAGCACCGCGTCGGGGTCGCCGTCGTCGATCACGGTGGGCCAGCCGGGGTACGGCGGTGGCGTGCCGCCGAACGCCGGGCAGTGCGCGTGATGGGCGCACCAGTCGCACAACCGCGACGGCTTGGGCCGGAAATCGCCCGAGGCGCCCGCCGCCTGGATCGCCCGCCACATCGCCGACAGCGTGCGCTCGAAGCGCAGCAGCTCGTCGGCGTCGGGGGAGTAGTCGAGTACCTGACCGTCGGCCAGGTAGAGCAGCCGCAGCCGGGCCGGCAGCACGCCGCGGGACCGCAGCAGCGCGACGGCGTAGAACTTCATCTGGAACAGTGCCTTCGCCTCGGCCAGCGTGCGGGCCTCCGGCGGCGCCTTGCCGGTCTTGTAGTCGACCACCCGCAGCTCGCCGGTGGCGGCGACGTCGATGCGGTCGACGAATCCGCGCAGCAGGGTGCCGTCGGCGAGTTCCACCTCGACGCGTTGCTCGCAGGACTGCGGGTCGAACCTGGTCGGGTCCTCGAGGCGGTAGTAGCCCGACAGCAGCTTGCGCACCTCGTCGATCAGCGCCGTGCGCACCGCGGGGTCGACGTCGGCGACGAGGTCGGGGTGCTCGGCCACCACGCGGTCCCACGCGGGGCCGACGAGTGCCAGCGCGGTGTCGTGGCCCCGCTGCTCAGCGGGCAGGGAGTACAGCTGCTCGAGCGCGGCGTGGGCGACCGAACCCCGCAGCTGCGCGGGAGAGGTGGGCTCCGGCAGGCGGTCGATGGCCCGGAACCGGTACAGCAGCGGGCACTGCTTGAAATCGCTGGCCCGCGACGGGGACAGCGCGGGCCGCCGCACACCACCCCGTTCGCTGCTCACGCACAGCAGCCTAGGACGGGCCCCCGACAACCCCGCGCACCCGCGGCGGCGCGTCCCCTGGCAGGCTTGACGGCTATGCGCCGCACCGGTCCCTTCGCTGTCGGTGACCGGGTGCAGCTCACCGACGCCAAGGGCAGGCACTACACGATGCTGCTCGAGCCCGGCCGCGAGTTCCACACCCACCGCGGGATCATCGCGCTCGACTCCGTGGTCGGGCTGCCCGAGGGCAGCGTGGTGAAGTCGACGAGCGGCGACCAGTTCCTGGTGCTGCGCCCGCTCCTGGTCGACTACGTGATGTCCATGCCGCGCGGAGCACAGGTGATCTACCCGAAGGACGCCGCCCAGATCGTGCACGAGGGGGACATCTTCCCCGGCGCCCGGGTGCTCGAGGCGGGCGCGGGATCGGGCGCGCTGACCTGCTCGCTGTTGCGCGCCGTCGGCCCCGGCGGTCACGTGTCGTCCTACGACGTGCGCGATGACCATGCAGTGCACGCCGAGCGCAATGTCGTCACCTTCTTCGGTGAGCGCCCGCCCAACTGGGACCTGGTCATCGCCGACGTGAACGACTACGCCGGTCCGGAGGTGGACCGGGTGGTGCTGGACATGCTCTCGCCGTGGGAGGTGCTCGACACGGTGTCGCGCAGCCTGGTGCCCGGCGGGGTGCTGATGATCTACGTCGCGACCGTCACGCAGCTCTCGCGCGCGGTGGAGGCGCTGCGCGAGCAGCAGTGCTGGACCGAGCCGCGGGCGTGGGAGAGCATGCAGCGCGGCTGGTACGTGGTGGGTCTGGCGGTCCGCCCGCAGCACACCATGCGCGGCCACACCGCGTTCCTGATCAGCGCGCGCCGGCTCGCGCCGGGCGCCGTGGCGCCGATGCCCCTGCGCCGCAAGCGGCAGCTCGGGACCTGATCACTCGTCGGTGCTGCGGCGCAGGCCGCGCCGGACCGACAGCAGTTCCAATTCTGGCCGCGCCGCCACCAGCCGCTCGGCGGCGTCGAGCACCTCGACCACGTGCGCCCGGTCCGCCGCGACCATCGCCACCCCGACAGCGGCCCGCCGGTGCAGTTCCTGGTCGCCGACCTCGGCGGCCGACACGCCGAACCTGCGGGCCAATTCAGCGATCACCGGCCGCACCGCGGACCGCTTCTGCTTGAGCGAACGGACGTCGCCGAGAAGCAGGTCGAATTCGAGCCAGCCGATCCACATGAGGCGGCCTCAGCGGGGCGGCGCAGGCGCGGCGGGCGCGTTCAGCGCGAAGAGCAGTTCGGCGGTCTCGTGGGTGAGCTGCCAGCCGCCGTCGGGCGTGCGCGCGAACTCCATCGGGTAGGTGAAGTCGCCGCCCTCCCGTCCCGCGGGGGTCCTGGCGATCACGGTGGCAGTGACGTTGCCGGGGTCGGACTCCGACCAGGCCAGGTCGGCGGCGTCGAAGGTCATCGGGTGGTAGCCGTTGTCGGTCAGTGCCCGGCCGAAGCGGTCGAGGGCCTCGGTGTCGGCGGTGGTGGCCTCTTCGACGAATGCGATCTTCTCGGCGCCGGGCACGTTCACGTCGGCCAAGCGGTAGAGCACATCGGTCAGTGCGCTCGGGGGCGGCAGCGGCGCGGCCACCGGGGCCGGCGGCGGGCCTGCCGGTGTGCTGCGCGCCGGGGGGGCCGGTGCTGGTTGTGGGGCCTCGGTACTGCACCCGACAAGCCCGAACGCCGCCACCAGGATGGTGACGGCGCTCGAGATGACGGTGCTTGTACGGCGGATCGTCAGCCCACCAGGTCGCCGAGGGCGAACAGCGACTGGCTCGACAGCTGCCAGCCGGTGGGGCTCGGGCCGCGCACGAACGACAGCGGCATCGAGCGGACCTGACCGTTGGCGAGCGTCGCGGTGACGTTCGCGGTCGCGAGGTTTCCGTTGAGATCGGGGTTGGCGACGGTGGCGCTCAGCGGCAGGTAGCCCTTCGCGACCGCGTCGTTGTACTTGATCTCGGCGCCCTTGCCGGTGAACCGGCCGAGGCCCTGGATGTAGGGCGACTTGCCGCGGAAGGAGCCACCGGAGCCAAGGGCGTTGACCGTCTGGGTGATCTCGTTGGTGATCTCCGGCGCGGGTGCGGTGGGCACCGGCGCGCCGAAGGCGACAGGCGAAGCGGACGAGATCGCAGGGGATGCAATCGAGGTCACACCCACCGCGGCGGCTCCGACAACGGCGGCCGCTGCCATGCCGGTTACGAGGGTTTTCAGGATCACAACTGTCCTTTCGAAGGGTCCAACGCTTTCTTACGTTAACAGTGATGCTGGTGTGTCCCATTGCTACACCGCACACAAAGGCTGAATCGCCGGTAGCGTTGAAGTTGTTACTGCACCAATATTCGGTGCGGGAGGGAGTTCGGTATGAGTGAGTCAGATCGTTCGGAAGCCTTCTCGGACGGTTTCGGGACCCCGATGTCCAGCGATGATGCTGCCGAATTGGAACAGCTGCGCCGAGAGGCCGCGCTGCTGCGCGAGCAGTTGGAGAACGCTGTGGGCCCGCAGAGCGGGCTGCGCACCGCGCGTGACGTCCATCAGCTGGAAGCTCGGATCGACTCGCTCGCGGCGCGCAACGCCAAGCTGATGGAGACCCTCAAGGAAGCCCGTCAGCAGTTGCTGGCGCTGCGCGAGGAGGTCGACCGGCTGGGGCAGCCGCCGAGCGGTTACGGCGTGCTGCTGGGGACCCACGACGACGACACAGTCGACGTGTTCACCTCCGGCCGCAAGATGCGCCTGACCTGCTCGCCGAACATCGAGACCGAGGGACTCAAGCAGGGCCAGACGGTCCGCCTGAACGAGGCGCTGACCGTCGTCGAGGCGGGCACGTTCGAGTCGGTCGGCGAGATCAGCACGCTGCGCGAGATCCTCTCCGACGGACACCGGGCGCTGGTGGTCGGTCACGCCGACGAGGAGCGCATCGTGTGGCTGGCCGAACCGCTGGTGGCCGCCGAGCACCTGCCGGATGATCCCGACGCCGACATCGACAACGACAACGACAACCGGCCGCGCAGGTTGCGGCCCGGCGACTCGCTGCTGGTCGACACCAAGGCCGGCTACGCCTTCGAGCGCATCCCCAAGGCCGAGGTCGAGGACCTGGTGCTCGAGGAGGTGCCCGACGTCAGCTACAACGACATCGGTGGCCTCGGCCGTCAGATCGAGCAGATCCGCGATGCGGTGGAGCTGCCGTTCCTGCACAAGGAGCTCTACCGGGAGTACTCGCTGCGGCCGCCCAAGGGTGTGCTGCTCTACGGTCCGCCCGGCTGCGGCAAGACGCTGATCGCCAAGGCGGTGGCCAACTCGCTGGCCAAGAAGATGGCCGAGGTGCGTGGCGACGACGCGCGCGAAGCGAAGTCCTACTTCCTCAACATCAAGGGCCCCGAGCTGCTCAACAAGTTCGTCGGCGAGACCGAACGCCACATCCGGCTGATCTTCCAGCGGGCGCGCGAGAAGGCGTCCGAGGGCACACCGGTGATCGTGTTCTTCGACGAGATGGACTCCATCTTCCGCACCCGCGGCACCGGTGTGAGCTCCGACGTGGAGACCACCGTGGTGCCGCAGCTGCTGTCGGAGATCGACGGCGTCGAGGGCCTGGAGAACGTCATCGTGATCGGCGCCTCCAACCGCGAGGACATGATCGACCCGGCGATCCTGCGGCCCGGCCGCCTGGACGTCAAGATCAAGATCGAGCGGCCGGACGCCGAATCGGCTCAGGACATCTTCAGCAAGTACCTGACCGAGGAACTGCCGATCAACGACGACGATCTCGCCGAGTTCAGCGGCGACCGTTCGCTGACCATCAAGGCGATGATCGAGAAGGTCGTCGACCGGATGTACGCCGAGATCGACGACAACCGGTTCCTGGAGGTCACCTACGCCAACGGTGACAAGGAAGTCATGTACTTCAAGGACTTCAACTCCGGCGCCATGATCCAGAACGTCGTCGACCGGGCGAAGAAGAACGCGATCAAGTCGGTGCTGGAGACGGGCCAGAAAGGCCTGCGCATCCAGCACCTGCTCGACTCGATCGTCGACGAGTTCGCCGAGAACGAGGATCTGCCGAACACCACGAATCCCGATGACTGGGCCCGTATCTCGGGCAAGAAGGGCGAGCGGATCGTCTACATCCGCACGCTGGTCACCGGCAAGTCGTCCAGCGCCAGCAGGGCCATCGACACGGAGTCGAATCTCGGCCAGTACCTGTAGCCGCCGAACACCGACGAGGGGCCTGCGCAGTGCGCTGCGGAGGCCTCTCGCGTCGCGTCAGTCCCCGTGGCTGCGGTAGCGGTTGCGGGCGGTGACGGTGGTGCGCAGGTCCTCGACCAGCGGGTCGAGGAACTCCGTGCGGTATTCGCCGTCGCCGACGGCCCGGGCGCTGACATACACGAAGGTCAACGCGCCCAGGAACATCAGCACGTGGACAACCTTCCACGGACCCGCGACGGCGTGGGGGCTGAAGTCACGATCGGTCACCGGTGTGCGGGCCGCGGCTTCCTCTCGTCGGCCGCCGTGCCGCTGCGCACGGTGACGGCCCGGTAGGTGGTGTTCCACAGCCACTCCACCGGGCCGCGGTCGTACCGGCGCAACCACAGGTGGGCGAACGTCATGACGGTGGCGATCACCACCGCGTAGATCGCGACGGTGACCGGCACTCGGTGCTCAGCCGGTGTCGCCGCCGCCAGGCCGAGACCCCAGCCGTAGCACAGCGCCGAGGCCACGAGATTCTGCAGCACGTAGCTGGACAGGGCCATCCGGCCCACCTCGGCCAGCCGGCGACCGGCGAGGCTGCGCGCACGGTCGGGCCTGCGGTGGTAGTACTCCGCGACGAGGGCCAGGACCCCGAGGGCGACCACGGGTGCGGTGCCGTAGCGGGAGGCCAGCAGTCCGGCGCCGCCGGGTACGCCGAGTTCCAGAGCGAAGTCGAGTGGAAGGGCGACGCCGAAGCCGGCGATCATCAGGCGGCGGCGCAGTGTCGCGCCCCGCTCGTCGAGCACACCCGCGTCGAACAATCGTGCGCCGAGCAGGAACAGCGCAATGGACAACGGGAAGATCAGCATGGTCTCGATCCGGAACAGCCACGCGTTGTCGAGGCGGAAGATCACCAGGTCCCACCAGGATCCGTCGGCGTAGGGGTTGGGGTGCAGGATTGACGGCCCGCCGCCGCTGCGGGGAGCAAGGGCGACGGCAGCGGTGATCGCGGCGAGCATCGTCATGTGCACCGCCGTCGCACCGGCGATCACCCGCCACTGCACACGCGGGGTGGTCACCAGCAGGTAGGCGACGATCCATCCGGTGACGGCGTAGCCCATCAGCACGTCGAACTCGGTCATCAGCACGAAGTGGGCGATACCGTCGACGAGCAGCAGCGCTGCCCGCCACAGGTAGCTGCCAGGCCACGCCAGGCCGGCCCGGCGCGCCGACGCCTGCTGCAGCGCCAGCCCGATCCCGAACATCACCGTGAGAAGGCCGAGGAACTTTCCCTGGGTGAGCCACTGAAGGACGAGTTCCACCGGCCGCCAACCACTGTCGGGTGTCCCGCTGAGATAGCCGATCAATCCCTGCGGATGGGTGAAGATCCAGATGTTGGTGCCCAGCGTGCCCAGGATCGCGATCCCGCGCAGCACATCGAGGGCCGGGTAGCGCACTGCTGCCATGGCTGCCGAACGTACCATACGATCGTATTGGCACCGGTATGATGGGCGCGTGAGCGCACCCTACGAGCGGATGGTCGACGCGGTGCTGCGCGCCCTGCTCGCCGAGGGCTTCGAGGGAGTCTCCGTGCGCAAGGTCGCCGCGGTGGCGGGGGTGTCGATCGGTGCTGTGCAGCACCACTTCCCGACCCGCGACGCGATGCTCGGCGCGGCGATGGACCGGGCCGCGCAGCGGTTCCGCGACCGGCTGGCCGACCGGCTGCCGGTGGGGCTCTCCCCGGCACAGTTGTGCGCCGAACTGGCCGTCGCGCTGGTCAGCGCCGATGATCGCGACGTCAGTGTGATCTGGTTGCTGCGCCTGGCCCGGGCGGCGGTCGACGAGGGCACCGCGGCGCGCCACCGCCGCGAGTGGCAAGCGCTCGAGGACCACCTGGCCGGCGTGCTCGCCGACGCCGGTGTCGACGACCGGGCGGCGGCGGTGGAACTGCTGGCGCTGCTCGACGGTCTGGCCTGTTCGGTGGCCGTGGAACCGGGCCGCGTCAGCGCCGAGCTGGCCGAGCGCATCGTGCGAGGCCACGTCGCCCGCCTGCTCAGCCCTGCGCGGCCTCCCGCTCGAGGTAGGCGTCGCGACCTGCGAGGCTGACGGCGACGTCGGCGATGAGCGGATCGAAGAACCGCTCCCGGTAGAGCGGATCGACACTGGTGCTGACGGTGAAGTACAGCCCGGACAGCACGGACACGAACAGCGACATGTGCACCACCGTCTGCGGCACCGGCAGGGCGATGCCGAACCACGTTCCGGCGCAGGGTGGTTGACCTTCTGCGCAGACCTCCTCGGCGGACCACAGCACGGTCACCTCGTCGGGGATGGCGATCACTCCGAGGGCCAGGAAGAACGCGAACAGGCCCGCGGTGAAGAACACCACCTGGATCGCCTGAGCCACCAACATGATCGCGACGACGTTGACTCGCTCGCCGCGGGACAGCGAGGTGCGCGGCGGCTGGTGCCCGGGTGTGACGGCCAGTGGGGTACCCGCCAGCAGTTCGTTCGGATTCTGCTCCTCGGCGCGCTCCTCCCGCAGGGATCGCACCTCGTCGCGAATGGTGGTGACCATGAACAGGATCGCCACCAGCGCGAGGAACGCGATGGTCTCCCACAGCCGCTCCCGCGTCACCCGTGCCGACAGCTGCCACAGTTCGCCGGTGAAGTACACCACCACGGTCAGCATCAGGAACGGCAGGGCGCGGCTCATCAAGGTGCCCAGCGCTCCCAGCTGCAGGAACGCGAAGCGGAACGCCCACAGCGCGATCGAGCCGAAGCCGACATAGGTCAGCCAGATCGCGAGCAGGGACAGCAGCAGGAAGACCGGTGCCTCCGCCAGCGCCTCCGCTGACCAGCCGTTGACGGCGACCGGCATGACGGCGACGAAGATCGCCATCACCAGCACCGCCGCCGAACGCCGTCCCGCCAGGCCGAGGCGGGTGACGGTGCGACGCAGCATGTTCATCACGAACGGCGCCACGACGAGTGCCGCGGCGATCAGACCGAGCCTCAGCACGTAGCCGAGATCGGGATCGCCGTCGGTGAGTTCGGCCGCCGACAGCATCAGGGCGGTGACGGCGCCGAGCCCGGAGACCATGGGGGCGGACCGCTCGATCAACCGGCGTGAACGCACCCGCCGGGTGAGCACCAGCGGCAGCCCTCGCTGCAGGAACCACTCGTGGACCTGCCGCTCGTCGGACACAGCGCACCATTGTGCGCGATCCCTTCCCGCGCGGCAGCGGTAATGATGGACCGGTGGACACGCCGGCCCCCGCAGACCGCGTCCTGCCGCGCACCCGGTGGGGCATCTCGGCGCGCTCGTCCTTCGTCGCCGCCGCGGTGGTGTTCGTGGCGTTGACGTTGTCTGGCGCCGGACTGGCCGCGGTGCTGTACCGGACGCTGCTGGCCGACGTGGACAGCGCCGCGGCCGAGCGGCTCGGCGAGATCGCCTCGGCCCTGCGCACCGGCGGCGTCGACCGGCTCGATCCCGGGCTGCTCGACACCGACGAACGGATTCTCGCGGTGCAGATCCTCACCACCGACGGCGTGGTGGTGCGGCGCTCGCAGGCCGCGCCCGACACCCCGCTGATCCCGATCGGCGAGATCGGTGACGTGGTCCGGATCGGCATGCCCGAGCACGCGTCGCCGTACGGGCCGATCCGGTTCAGCGCGGGCACCTACGACGGGCCCGGCGGCAGCCACACCGTGCTGGTCGGTGAGGGCAGCCACGTCGTGGAGTCGACCGTCCGGGCGGTGATCATCGCGCTCGCGGTCTCGGCGCCCATCGTGATCGCGGTGTCGGCGGCGGCGACGTACCTGCTGGTGCGCCGGTCGATGCGGTCGGTGGAGGCGATCCGGGGCCGGGTCGACGCCATCACCACCTCGGACCTGACCGAGCGGGTGCCTGTTCCGGACAGCCGCGACGAGATCGCCGCGCTGGCGGTGACGATGAACGAGATGCTGGCGCGGATCGAGGCCGGTCACGCCGCCCAGCAGCGGTTCGTCGGCGACGCCTCCCACGAGTTGCGCAGCCCGCTGGCGACCATCGTCTCGGCGCTGGAGGTGGCGGCCGCCCACCCGGACCTGCTGGGCCCGCTGGCCACGGAGACGCTGCTGCCCGAGGCCCACCGGATGCAGGCGCTCATCGAGGACCTGCTGCTGCTGGCCCGGGCCGACGAGCGCGGGCTGGTGCTGCGCCGGGAGGACGTCGACCTCGACGACCTCGTCGCTGCCGAGGTCGACGCCGTGGCGGGGCGCTCCGGTCCGGTCGTGCACAGCGATCTGGCGCCCGTCCGCTTGCTCGGCGACCGCGCCGCGCTGTCGCGCGTGGTGCGCAACGTGCTCGACAACGCGGCCCGGCATGCGTCGAACCGGGTCGACGTCACCGTGCGCGCCGCCGCGGGCGCGGCCGTGCTGACGGTGGCCGACGACGGGCCGGGAGTGCCGCCCCACGAGCGGACCCGGGTGTTCGACAGATTCGTCCGGCTCGACCCGGACCGGTCCCGCACCGGTGGCGGCGCCGGGCTGGGGCTGGCGATCGTCAAGGAGATCGTCACCGCCCACGCAGGCGCGGTGTCGTTCGGCGAGCGTCCCGGCGGCGGGTCGGTGCTGACCGTTCAGCTGGCGCTGTCGACGGCTCCGGAGTCGAGCCGGTAGCCGACACCGCGGATCGTCTTGATGCTGTTGGCGCCGAACGGCACGTCGATCTTGCGGCGCAGGTAGCCGACGTAGACCTCCACCACGTTGTCGGGGCCGTCGTAGTGCGCGTCCCACACGCTGTGCAGGATCGTCGTCTTGGCGAGTGCGACGTCGGGGTGGCGCATCAGGAATTCGAGCAGGCCGTACTCGCGCGGGGTCAGCGGGATCGGCGTCCGGTTGCGCATCACCACCCGGCGCACCGGGTCGAGCGTCAAGGTGCCCGCGGTCAGCACCTTCGGTCGGTGCACCGCGCTGCGCCGGTTGAGCGCCCGCAGCCGGGCCACCAGCACCGCGAACGAGAACGGCTTGGTCAGGTAGTCGTCGGCGCCGAGGTCGAACGCGTCGGTCTGGTCGTACTCGCCGTCCTTGGCGGTCAGCATCATCACCGGCGTCCATACGCCGTGGCGCCGCATCCGCCGCAGCACCTCGTAGCCCGACAGCCCGGGCAGCATGATGTCGAGCACCACCACGTCGAACTGCTCCTCGCACGCCCGCCGCAGACCGTCCACCCCGTCGAAGGCCTCGACCGTCGTGAAGCCCTCGGCGGCCAGGCCGGCGGCGAGCGTCGCCGCCAGCCGGCGCTCGTCTTCGACGATCAGAACCCGCACCGTCCCAGTATCCCGGCAGCCGGCCCCGCCACCGTCGGTCACCGCCGCCTCGCGGCCGTCGCCTAGGCTGACGGCATGCAACGGATCATCGGAACGGAGGTCGAGTACGGCATCTCCTCGCCGTCTGATCCGACCGCGAATCCGATCCTCACGTCCACGCAGGCGGTGCTGGCCTACGCCGCCGCCGCAGGCATCCAGCGCGCCAAGCGCACCCGGTGGGACTACGAGGTGGAGTCCCCGCTGCGCGACGCCCGCGGGTTCGACCTGAGCCGCTCGGCCGGGCCACCGCCGGTGGTCGACGCCGACGAGGTCGGCGCCGCCAACATGATCCTCACCAACGGCGCCAGGCTCTACGTCGATCACGCCCATCCGGAGTACTCGGCGCCCGAGGTGACCGACCCGATGGACGCGGTGATCTGGGACAAGGCCGGCGAGCGGGTGATGGAGGCCGCCGCGCGGCACGTGGCGAGCGTCCCGGGCGCGGCCAAGCTGCAGCTCTACAAGAACAACGTCGACGGCAAGGGCGCCTCGTACGGGTCGCACGAGAACTATCTGATGAGCCGTCAGACGCCGTTCTCGGCGGTCATCGCCGGGTTCACGCCGTTCCTGGTGTCGCGGCAGGTGGTCACCGGGTCCGGACGGGTCGGGATCGGCGCGGCGGGCGACGAGCCGGGCTTCCAGCTCACCCAGCGCGCCGACTACATCGAGGTCGAGGTCGGCCTGGAGACCACGCTCAAGCGCGGCATCATCAACACCCGCGACGAGCCGCACGCCGACGCCGACAAGTACCGCAGGCTGCACGTCATCATCGGCGACGCGAACCTGGCCGAGACGTCCACCTACCTCAAGGTCGGCACCGCGTCCCTGGTGCTCGACCTGATCGAGGAGGGCGTCGACCTCACCGACCTCGCGCTGGCGAGACCGGTGCACGCCGTCCACGTGATCAGCCGTGACCCGTCGCTGCGGGCCACCGTCGCGCTGGCCGACGGCCGCGAACTCACCGCCCTTGCGATGCAACGCATCTATCTGGACCGGGTGGCCAAGATGGTGGACTCGCGCGACCCCGATCCGCGGGCGTCCCATGTCGTGGAGACCTGGGCCGAGGTGCTCGACCTGCTCGAGCGCGACCCGATGGAGTGCGCCGAGATCCTGGACTGGCCGGCCAAGCTCCGGCTGCTGGAGGGCTTCCGCAACCGCGAGAACCTCAGCTGGTCGGCGCCGCGCCTGCACCTGGTCGACCTGCAGTACTCCGACGTACGACTCGACAAGGGTCTCTACAACCGGCTGGTGGCCCGCGGGTCGATGAAGCGACTGGTCACCGAGCAGCAGGTGATCGACGCCGTGGACAACCCGCCGACCGACACCCGGGCGTACTTCCGCGGGGAGTGCCTGCGCCGGTTCGGCGCCGACATCGCCGCGGCCAGCTGGGACTCGGTGATCTTCGATCTCGGCGGCGATTCACTGGTCCGGATCCCGACACTGGAGCCGCTGCGGGGCAGCAAGGCCCATGTCGGAGCGTTGCTGGACTCGGTGGACAGCGCCGCCGAACTGGTAGCGCAGCTCACCAACTGATCCGGCTATCCCGGGCAATCGGGATTCCGACCGGTAATGTGAAAGAACCGGTGCGCGGCTTCGTTCACCGATGACATGTGCAGGAGGCAGCGATGGCTCAGGAGCAGACCAAGCGCGGTGGCGGTGGCGGTGAGGACGATGACGTCACCGGCAGCACGGCGGCCGGCCAGGAGCGTCGCGAGAAGCTGACCGAGGAGACCGACGACCTGCTGGACGAGATCGACGACGTCCTGGAGGAGAACGCCGAAGATTTCGTGCGTGCGTACGTCCAGAAGGGCGGACAGTGACTTGGCCGCACGACCACCAGGCATTCGCCCGATTCACCCTCCCGACCCCTGGGGCACCCGCCGTACCGGTGGACCTGTCGTCGTTCTCTGACATGCTGCGCCGGCAGGCGCCCCATCTGCTGCCGTTCGGCGGTGGTGCGGAGCACGTGGGGCGGGTCACGGACGCGGTGCCGCACGGCACGACGATCGTCGCGCTGAAGTTCCCCGGCGGCGTGGTGATGGCCGGCGACCGGCGCGCCACGCAGGGCAACATGATCGCCAGTCGTGACGTGCAGAAGGTGTACATCACCGACGATTACACGGCCACCGGGATCGCGGGCACCGCGGCCATCGCGGTGGAGTTCGCCCGGTTGTACGCCGTCGAACTCGAGCACTACGAGAAGATCGAGGGCGTCCCGCTGACGTTCCCCGGCAAGGTCAACCGGCTGGCGACCATGGTGCGCGGCAATCTCGGCGCGGCGCTGCAGGGCTTCATCGCGTTGCCGTTGCTCGCCGGATTCGATCTCGATGATCCCGACCCTCAGGGCGCCGGACGGATCGTGTCCTTCGACGCGGCGGGTGGCTGGAACATCGAGGAGGAGGGCTACCAGTCCGTCGGTTCCGGCTCGCTGTTCGCCAAGTCCGCGATCAAGAAGTTGTACGGGCAGGTGCAGGACGCCGATTCGGCACTGCGCGTGGCCATCGAGGCCCTGTACGACGCGGCTGACGACGACTCCGCCACCGGCGGGCCGGATCTCGTGCGCGGCATCTATCCGACCGCGGTGGTCCTGAGCGCCGAGGGCGCCGAAGAAGTGAGCCAGGAGCACATCGCGACACTGGCTCGCGAAGTCATCCAGAGTCGTTCCCGCGCCGATACCTTCGGCCCCGATGCGCATGCGCCGCGAGGTACAGATTCGTGAGCTTCCCCTATTTCATCTCGCCCGAACAGGCGATGCGCGAACGTTCGGAGCTGGCGCGCAAAGGCATCTCCCGGGGCCGCAGCGTGGTCGCGCTGGCCTACGCGGGCGGTGTGCTGTTCGTCGCCGAGAACCCGTCGCGGTCACTGCAGAAGGTCAGCGAGCTCTACGACCGGGTGGGCTTCGCCGCGGTCGGCCGGTTCAACGAGTTCAACACGATGCGCAGCGGCGGTATCCGGTTCGCCGACACGCAGGGCTACGCGTACTCGCGCCGCGACGTGACCGGCCGCCAGCTGGCGAACGTGTACGCCCAGACGCTGGGCACCATCTTCACCGAGCAGGCCAAGCCGTACGAGGTCGAGCTGTGCGTCGCCGAGGTGGCGCACTACGGCGAGACCAAGGCGCCGGAGCTCTACCGGATCACCTATGACGGCTCCATCGCCGACGAACCGCATTTCGTCGTGATGGGCGGTACCACCGAGCCGATCCTGACGGCGCTCAACGATTCGTACACGGAGAACGCCGAGCTGGGCGACGCCGTGAAGATCGCGGTGGCCGCGCTGAGTGCGGGCGCGGGCGGCAACGGGAGCGAGGCCCGCACGCTCGGGGTGTCGACGCTGGAGGTCGCGATCCTTGACGCGAACCGGCCCCGCCGGGCGTTCCGGCGGATCACCGGTGCCGCACTGGAGGCGCTGCTGCCCGAACCCGGTGAGGCCGACGCCGGTGGCGCCGAATCCGGGGACAAGCCAGCGGATTAGCTCACCTCACGGGGGGCAGAGTGCCACGCCTCGTGCTCCGTATCTCCTGGGCTCTGCTGCGGAGTTCCACCGACACGGCGATCGTCCGGGCGGTGCGCTCGAAGAGGTCGGTCAGGTCGCGCGCTTCGTAGTGCAGTCCGGTGGCGCCGTTGCTGTTCGCAGACATCTTCTCGAATCCGTTGCCGTAGGGCACCGGGTCGATGTGCTGCGAGCGTGTCACCGGAGCACTGGTGATCGAGTGGCAGCGCGCGGCGTAAACCCAAGTCGTCGCCGCTGCCGTTGATCCGGTTGCGTTCAGGCTATCCGTTGCGCGAGGTCTGAAACGTCCGCGCGCGTGTCCGAGTTGACGCGGGGGCCGGCGAAGACGAGGATGTGTTGCGTATAGAACATCACGTTGCGTCAAGCGCAACAAAATAGGCGTATCCGTCCGGAAGTGGTCAATCCATGCCGAAAATCGTCGTGATCGGTGCCGGTATCGTCGGCACCTCGCTCGCCGACGAACTCACCGCGCGCGGGTGCGCCGACGTGACGGTGGTCGACCGCGGACCGCTGTTCGCCACCGGCGGGTCGACATCGCACGCTCCCGGCCTGGTGTTCCAGACCAACCCGTCCAGGACGATGACGGCATTCGCCCGCTACACCGTGGAGAAGTTCCGCACGCTCGACCACCCTGGCGGCTGGGCGTTCAACCCGGTCGGCGGACTCGAGATCGCGACGACGCCGGAGCGGTGGGCCGACCTGCACCGCAAGGCCGGCTGGGCGCAGGCTTGGGGCATCCGGGGTGAGCTGATCACCGCCGATGAATGCCTGGCGCTTCACCCGCTGCTCGACAAGGACCGGGTTCTCGGCGGATTCCACACGCCCACCGACGGATTGGCCAAGGCCGTGCGCGCCGCCGAAGCGCAGGCACGACGCGCGATGGCACGCGGCGCCACCTTCTTGGCCGGCACCGAGGTGCTCGGCATCGTCGATCACGCCGGCCGGGTGACCGGCGTACGCACCGCCGACGGGGTGCTGCCCGCCGACATCGTCGTCTGCGCCGCGGGCTTCTGGGGCGCGCAACTCTCCCGGCAGGTCGGCCTCGTGCTGCCCCTGGTGCCGATGGCCCACCAGTACGCGAAGACCGGCCAGGTGGCGCCGCTCGTCGGCCGCAACACCGAAGCGCTCGAGGCCGGGCTGCCCATCCTGCGCCACCAGGACGCCGACCTGTACTTCCGCGAACACGTCGACCGCATCGGTATCGGCTCCTACGCCCACCGCCCGATGCCGGTGGAGATGGCCACCCTGTCGGCGGACACCGCGGGGGAGACCATGCCCTCGATGCTGCCGTTCACCGACGAGGATTTCGCCCCCGCGTGGGCCGAGGCCACCGCACTCCTGCCCGCACTGGACGATTCGAAGGTCGAGGAGGCCTTTAACGGCATCTTCTCGTTCACCCCGGACGGTCTGTCGCTGATGGGTGAGCACCGCGAGCTCAGCGGCTTCTGGGTGGCCGAGGCCGTCTGGGTGACGCATTCGGCCGGGGTGGCCAAGGCGACCGCCGAGTGGATCGTCGACGGCGCGCCCTCGATCGACGTCCACGAATGCGACCTGTACCGGTTCGAGGACGTGGCACGCAGCCCGAAGTTCATCGCGCAGACCAGCTCACAGGCGTTCGTCGAGGTGTACGACGTCATCCACCCGCACCAGTACCGCAACGCCCTGCGCGGGCTGCGCACCAGCCCGTTCCACGCCCGGCACCGCGAGCTCGGCGCCTTCTTCTACGAGGGCGGCGGCTGGGAGCGGCCGGCCTGGTTCGAGGCCAACGCCGGACTGGCCGAACGCATCGACGGCCTCGACCTCCCGCGGCGCGACGAATGGTCGGCGCGGTTCTGGTCGCCGATCTCGGTCGCCGAGGCGCACTGGACGCGGCACCGCGTGGCGATGTACGACATGACGCCGCTGACCCGCTACGAGATCGCCGGGCCGGGCGCCGCCGCTTTCCTGCAGCGGATGACGACGAACAACGTCGACAAGAGCGTCGGCTCCGTCACCTACACCCTGCTGCTCGACCACACCGGCGGCGTCCGCAGCGACCTCACGGTGACCCGGCTCGCCGACACCACCTTTCAGGTCGGTGCCAACTCGCCGCTGGACTTCGACTGGCTGACCCGCCATCTGCCGCTGGACGTGACACTGCGCGACATCACCGGTGGCACCTGTTGCGTCGGCGTGTGGGGACCACTGGCCCGCGACCTCGTGCAGCCGCTGTGCCCGGACGACCTCTCCCACAACGCCTTCCCATATTTCCGCGCACTGCACACCCACCTCGACGCGCTTCCGGTGACCATGTTGCGCGTCTCCTACGTCGGCGAACTGGGCTGGGAGATCTACACCGAGGCCCAATACGGTGCGGCGCTGTGGGATCTGCTCTTCGAGGCCGGCCGTGACCACGGCGTCATCGCCGCGGGCCGGATCGCGTTCAACAGCCTGCGCATCGAGAAGGGCTACCGCAGCTGGGGCACCGACGTCACCGCCGAGCATTCGCCTGCGGCCGCCGGCCTGGGGTTCGCCGTCCGGATGGCCAAGGACGACTTCGTCGGCAAAACCGCATTGGAGGCCGCGGAACCGCCGCCGAACACGTTGCGCAGCATCGTTTTCGACGACCCGGCGGCAGTGGTGCTCGGCAAGGAGCCGGTGTACGTCGGCGCGGAGTGCGTGGGCTACGTGACGAGTGCGGGGTATTCGCCGACCGTCGGCCGCACCATCGCCTACGCGTGGCTGCCCACCGCCGTCGCGAACGGCGACACTGTTTCCGTGGACTATCGCGGAACACGGCACACCGCGGCCGTCCACCCCGAACCGGTGGTCGACCCCGAGATGGCCCGGATCAGAAGGTAGGCCATGACATACGACGTCATCGTGATCGGTCTCGGCGGGATGGGCAGCGCGGCGGCCTACCACCTCGCCGCCCGCGGGCAGCGTGTGCTCGGGCTGGAGAAGTTCAGCCCCGCCCACGACCGCGGCTCCAGCCACGGCGGGTCACGGATCATCCGGCAGTCCTACTTCGAAGACCCCGCCTACGTCCCCCTGCTGTTGCGCTCCTACGAACTGTGGGACAAGCTCGCCGCCGACTCCGGGCGCGAGGTGTTCCGGCTGACCGGAGGGCTGTTCATCGGGCCGCCCGACAGCCTCACCGTCGCGGGCAGTCTGCGCGCCAGTCAGGAATGGGACCTGCCGCACGAGGTGCTCGACGCCGCCGAGATCCGGCGCAGGCAACCGAATTTCACCCCTCGCGACGAGGACATCGCGCTCTACGAGGCCAAGGCCGGATTCGCCAGACCCGAGATGACCGTGCAGGCCCACATCGACCTCGCCGGACAGGCGGGCGCCACCCTGTACTTCGGCGAGGAGGTCCTGCACTGGGCGGAGACCGCCCGGGGCGTCACGGTGACGACGGCGCGCGGCACCTACACCGCGGGCCAGCTCGTCGTCTGCCCGGGCGCCTGGGCGCCACAGCTGTTGGCGGAGTTCGGTATCCCGATCACCGTCGAGCGGCAGGTGCTGTACTGGTTCGATCCGGTCGGCGGCGCAGGCGCCTTCGCCGACCAGCCGATCTTCATCGCCGAGGACGCCGGGGGCGAGCAGATCTACGGCTTCCCGGCGATCGACGGCCCGGCCGGGGGAGTGAAGGTCGCGTTCTTCCGCAGGGGTGTGGTCTGCACGCCCGAGACCATCGACCGCCAGGTGCACGACCGCGAGGTCGGCGAGATGCGCAGCAGGGCCGCCGAACTGCTGCCCGCCCTGGACGGGCCGCTCGTGCACTCGGCGACGTGCATGTACTCCAACACCCCCGATCAGCACTTCGTCATCGCCCGCCACCCCGACAGCGCGAACGTCACCGTGGCGTGCGGCTTCTCGGGGCACGGCTTCAAGTTCGTGCCGGTGGTGGGCGAGATCCTGGCCGACCTGGCGACCGAGGGCGCCACCCGCCACCCGATCACGCTGTTCGATCCCCGGCGGCTGGTGACCACATGACCACCGTGCAACCGCCCCCGGGGCTGCGCGCCACCCTGCGCGGCGAGTACTACACCAGCGAGCGGGTGTTCGCCGCAGAGCAGGAACGCATCTTCGAGGACATGTGGTTCTGCGCGGTTCGCTCCGCCGAACTCGCGACTCCCGGCATGTTCCGGAAGGTGCAGGTGGGCCGCGAGAGCGTGCTGCTGGTCCGGGGACGAGACGGGCTGCTGCGGGCGTTCCTCAACATCTGCCGCCACCGCGGGGCGCAGCTGTGCACCGACGACGCGGGCGAGCTGCGGCGCAACCTGCGCTGCCCGTACCACTCCTGGACCTACGCACTCGACGGCAAACTCGTCGCGGCGCCGAACATCGGGACGCTGACCGACGGCGACGGCGCGCCGATCGACCGCTACCGGTTCGGGCTCGTCCCCGTCGCCCTCACCGAATGGCTCGGCTATGCGTGGGTGTGCCTGTCCGACACGCCGCCACCGTTCGACGACGTGGTCGCCGAGGCAACCCGCACCCTCGGCGACGCCGACGCGATCAACCGCTACGGCATCGGCGGGCTGGACGTCGGCAGGCGCATCGTCTACGACGTCGCCGCGAACTGGAAGCTGATCGTCGAGAACTTCATGGAGTGCTACCACTGCAGCTCGATCCACCCCGAACTCGTCGGCGTGCTGCCCGAGTTCGCCCGCGGTGTGGCCGCCCAGGCGAACATCGGCCGAGGTGCCGAATTCGGCTCGGCCGTGGACGGATTCACGGTGGACGGCACCGCCGGATTCGAGCGGCTGCCGGGCATCACCGACGGCCAGGACCGCCGCTACTACGCGATCACGGTCAAGCCGACGGTGTTCATCAACCTGGTTCCCGACCACATCATCTTCCACCGGATGATCCCGATGTCACCGACGCGGACCGTCGTGGAATGCGACTGGCTCTACACCGCCGACGTGATCGCCTCCGGGCGCGACGTCACCCGGTCGGTCGAGCTGTTCCACCGGGTGAACGAACAGGACTTCGAGGCCTGCGAGCGAACGCAGCCGGCGATGGCGTCGCGGGCATACCGGAAGGGCGGTGTCCTCGTCCCCGCCGAACATCACATCGCGGAGTTCCACGAGTGGGTAGTGTCCCGTCTCGACTGTGACTGACGGGACGTGTCGTGGACGGTGAACCGGACCTCTACATCGGAGGGTCATGGCGCCATGCCTCCGACGGGGGCACCCGGGAGGTGATCAACCCCTCCGACGGCTCCGTCGCCGCGACCGTCGACGAGGCGACGCCCGACGACGCACGGGCCGCCGTGGCCGCCGCGCGGGCCGCCTTCGACGACGGGCAGTGGCCGGCCACCGCCGCCGCCGACCGTGCCGCCCTGCTGCTGCGGGTCGCCGAACTGCTGCAGCGCGACAAGGACCGGCTGGCCCGGCTGGAGACCCGCGACACCGGCAAGACGCTGGCCGAGAGCGAGATCGACATCGACGACGTCACGTCGGTGTTCCGGTACTACGCACACCTGATCGCGACGCAGTCCGACCGCCTCGTCGACGTGGGCGACCCGACGGTGATCAGCAGGGTGGTGCGCGAGCCGATCGGCGTCTGCGTGCTGATCGCGCCGTGGAACTACCCACTGCTGCAGATGGTGTGGAAGATCGCGCCCGCGCTGGCCGCCGGCGCCACGATGGTCGCCAAGCCCAGCGAGGTGACGCCCCTGACCACCATCGCGTTCACCCACCTGCTCGTCGAGGCCGGTGTCCCCGCCGGGGTGGTCAACCTGGTGCAGGGCAGCGGCGCCCGCCTCGGCGAGGCACTCACCGACAACGCGGCCGTCGACCTCATCTCCTTCACCGGGGGTGCGGCCACCGGGCGCGTCATCGCCGAGACCGCCGCCAAGCACGTCACCAGGGTGGCGCTGGAACTCGGCGGCAAGAACCCCCACATCGTGTTCGCCGACGCGGACTGGGAGTCGTCGGTCGACCAGGTGCTCACCGGGGTGTTCCTGCATTCGGGCCAGGTCTGCTCGTCGGGAACGCGGCTGATCGTCGAAGAATCGATCGCCGACGACTTCGTCGCCGAACTCGCCCGCCGTGCCGAGAAGATCCGCGTCGGCGACGGCATGGACCCCACCAGTGAGACCGGCCCGCTGGTCTCCGAACAGCATCGCGCGAAGGTGGAGGAGTATGTCGCGCTCGGCATCTCGGAGGGCGCGGTACTGGTCACCGGTGGTGCGCGGCCCGATGATCCGGCGCTGGCCGCGGGCAGCTTCTACCTGCCGACGATCTTCGACCGCTGCGACCGGTCGATGCGGATCGTCACCGAGGAGACCTTCGGGCCGATCCTCACCGTGGAGCGGTTCACCCAGGAGTCCGAGGCGATCGCACTCGGAAACGACACGCAGTACGGTCTCGCGGCCGGAGTCCGGACATCGGACGCGGCGCGGGGCGAACGTGTGGTGCGGGCACTGCGGCACGGCACGGTGTGGCTCAACGACTTCGGCTACTACACCGCCGCGGCGGAGTGGGGCGGCTACGGGAAGTCGGGCAACGGCCGCGAACTCGGACCCACCGGGCTCGCGGAGTATCAGGAGATCAAACACATCTGGCACAACGTCGCGCCGAAGCCGGCCGGCTGGTTCAAGGGCTAGCCGCAGAGAGGACACCACATGGTGATCAAGGAACCGCACGCCGACAGCGGGATGGAGGACTTCGGCTACAAGGAGTCGCTGGACCGCAGCATCGGCAAGTTCGCCAGCTTCGCCGCGGGCGTCAGCTACATCTCCATCCTGACCGGTACGTTCCAGCTGTTCTACTTCGGTTTCGGCGCAGCGGGTCCGGCATACCTGTGGTCGTGGCCGATCGTGTTCGTCGGGCAGATGGCCGTCGCGCTGTGCTTCATGGAACTCGCGGCGAAGTACCCGGTGGCCGGATCGGTCTACAACTGGAGCAAGAAGCTCGCCAGCAGGCTGGTGGGGTGGATGTCGGGTTGGCTGATGCTCACCGCGTCCATCGTCACCATCTCCGCGGTGGCGCTGGCCTACCAGCTCAACCTGCCGAGGCTGTGGAGCGGCTTCCAGATCATCGGCGACGGCAGCGACAACGCCTCCTACGCCGCGAACGCCGTGCTGCTCGGCACCATCCTGATCGCGTTCACCACCCTGATCAATGCGCTCGGGGTGAAGCTGATGGCGAGGATCAACAGCTCCGGGGTGTTCATCGAACTCATCGCCGCGGTGCTGATCGTGGTGCTGCTCGCGGTGAACCTGGAGAACAGTCCGGATGTCTTCTTCTCCGCCAACGGTTATGGCGCGGGGGAGAGCATGGGATACCTCGGCGCGTTCCTGGTGGCGTCGCTGGCCTCGGGCTATGTGATGTACGGCTTCGACACCGCCAGTTCACTGGGCGAGGAGACCGTCGAACCCCGCCGCACCGCCCCCAAGGCGATCTTCCGGGCGATCTTGGCCTCCTTCGTGATCGGCGGCGGCATCCTGGTGTTCGCGGTGCTGGCGGCGCCGAACCTGGCGGACCCCAAGCTCGGTGAGAGCTCGGGTGGCCTGCAGTACATCGTCGAGCAGGTGATGTGGGGGCCGCTGGGCAAGATCTTCCTGGTCTGCATCGTCATCGCGGTCACGGTGTGCACGCTGGCCGTGCACACCGCGGCGATCCGGCTGACCTTCGCGATGGCCCGCGACAACGCACTGCCGTTCGGTGAACGGCTGGCCACCGTCAACCCGAAGACGCAGACACCGATCGTCCCCGCCGTGACCATCGGAGTCATCGCGGTGATCATCCTGGTCATCAACATCGGCCAGCCGAAGATCTTCACGGTGCTGACCTCGATCGCGATCATCATGATCTACCTGGCCTACCTGATGGTCACCGGGCCGTTGCTCAAGAAACGGCTCCAGGGGCAGTGGCCGCCGAAGGATCTCAAGGAGGGCGGCTATTTCACCATGGGCCGCTGGGGCCTGCCGGTCAACATCTTCGCCGTGGTGTGGGGCGCCGGGATGGCGCTCAACCTGGCGTGGCCGCGGGCGGCCGTCTACGGCGAACCCTGGTACAACACCTGGGGCGCGTTCATCTACATCGGCGTGATCCTCGGCGCGGGGCTGCTGTGGTACTTCCTCAAGGGACGCAACCACATCGGTTGCCTGGAGAGCCATGCCGCGACCACGAAGGCCGAGGCCGTCCTGGATGACTGACACCGCATCTCCGACAGGCACCTTCGATTACGTCGTCGCCGGCGGCGGTACCGCGGGGTGCGCGCTGGCGGCCCGGCTGTCCGAGGATCCCGACGTCACGGTGTGCCTGATCGAGGCCGGGCCCACAGACGTCGGCGACGACGCCATCCTGGTGCTCTCGGACTGGATGCACCTGCTGGACTCGGGGTACGACTGGGACTATCCGGTGGAGCCGCAGGAGCGGGGCAACTCGTTCATGCGGCACGCCCGCGCCCGGGTGCTCGGCGGCTGCTCGTCGCACAACTCGTGCATCGCGTTCTGGCCGCCCGCCGAGGCGCTCGACGAGTGGGCGGCGATGGGGGCGACCGGCTGGAGCGCCGAGGAGGTGCTGCCGCTGATGCGCCGGTTGACCGGAACGGTCGGCCTGCGCGACATCCCACCCGAAGACCCCTGCGGCGCAGCGGTACTGGAGGCGGCCGCGGCGCTCGGGATGCCGACCGTCGCCTTCAACCGCGGCGAGACGGTGCGCAACGGCGCGGGCTGGTTCCAGATCAACGCCGGTGAGGACGGGCTGCGCAACTCGAGTTCACACGCCTACCTGCACCCGGTTCTCGGCCGACGCCGCAACCTGGAGGTGCGCACCGACTGCTGGATCGCCGAGATCCTGTTCGACGACGCCCGCAACGCCACCGGCGTGCGCTATCAGCGGCCCGACCTCACCGGGTACGACACCGTGGCGGCCCGCCGCGAGGTGATCCTGTGCGCCGGCGCCATCGACACGCCGAAACTGTTGATGCTCTCCGGGATCGGGCCCACCGCGCATCTTCGTGAGATCGGTGTCCCGGTCCGCGTCGACTCGCCGGGGGTGGGCGCCAACCTCGACGACCACGTCGAGGGACTGGTGTTCTGGGAGGCGTCGCGGCCGATGGTGACGACCTCGACGCAGTGGTGGGAGATCGGGCTGTTCACCTCCGTCGACGAGGGCACCACCCAACCGGACCTGATGATGCACTACGGCAGTGTGCCGTTCGACATGAACACCCTGCGGCGCGGCTACCCCACCACCGACAACGGGTTCTGCCTCACGCCCAACGTGACGCAGGGCCGCAGCCGCGGCACGGTGCAGCTGCGTTCGCGGGACTTCCGCGACCGGGCCAGGGTCGACCCGCGCTACTTCACCGATCCGGAGGGCTACGACGAACGCATCATGCTCGCCGGGGTGCGGCTGGCCCGCCGGATCGCCGAGCAACCCGCGCTGGCCGACTGGGTGGCGCGCGAACTCGCGCCGGGTCCCGAGGCCACCACCGACGACGAACTGCTCGACTACATCCACAAGTGCCACAACACCGTCTACCACCCGGCCGCCACCGCCCGGATGGGCGCGGCCGACGACCCGATGGCGGTGCTCGACCCGCAGCTGCGGGTCAAAGGGGTGTCGCGGCTTCGTGTCGTGGACGCCTCGGCGATGCCGAAACTGCCTGCGGTGAATCCCAACATCACCGTGATGACGATGGCGGAGAAGTGCGCTGACCTCATCCGCAACCCCTGAGCCGGCGGACCTGCCGGCGTTCCTGGCCGAGCACACCCCGTTCCAGGCGATGCCCGGCGACGAGCTCGCCGCGCTCGCCGCCGGCGCGTCGATCGTCGAGTTCCCGGCAGGCGCGCTGATCGCCGACTACACCGACCGGGTGCCCGACGACGTCTGGATGGTCCACTCCGGTCAGGTCACCCTGCGGGCCGGGGTCGACGGCGCCGTCATCGACACCGTCGGGCGCGGCGGCATCTTCGGCTACACCCCGCTGCTCACCGGCGGCGGGATGGAGTTCGACGCGCGAGCAGCGGTGCCGAGCACGCTGATCCGGCTGCCGGGCGCGCCGGTGCGGGCCCAGTTCGCCCGGCCGGCGGGGCTGGCCTTCCTGGCGTCGTCGGCATGGAACACCTCGGGCGAGCGCCCCGCGATGGCCCCTGCCACCGACAACCGCGCGGTCGGCGAACTCCTGCATGGCGACGTGCTCGTGGTGCCGCCGGCCACCACGGTGCGTGACGCGGTGGTGCAGATGACGTCCCATCACGTGTCCTATGCGCTGATCCGCCTGCCGGACGGCGCATTCGGCATCTTCACCGACCGCGACCTGCGCAGCAGGGTCGTCGCGGCGGGACTCTCGGTGGACGTGCCGATCTCGGCGGTGATGAGCGCGCCGGTGCGGACCGTGACCGCGGATCAGACGGCGGAGACCGTGCTGATGGAGATGCTCGAGTGCGGCCTGCGGCACATGCCGGTGGTGACCCCGCGCGGCGACGTCGTCGGCGTGCTGGAGGACGGCGACCTGCTGGCCGCGTCCGCCCGACAGAGCTTCCTGCTGCGCCGCGGCATCGCCACGGCCGCCGACAGCGCCGAACTGGCCCGCGTCGGCCAGCGGGTGACCGGGGTCGCCGCGGACCTTTTCCGCAACGGCACCAAGGCTTCGGCCACCAGCGCGATCCTCTCGGTCGTCATCGACAGCCTGGTCCGCAAGGCGCTCGAACTGGCACGGGCCGAGACGCCCGACGCCCCCGACGACGGGTTCGCCTGGCTGACCCTCGGCTCCGTGGCGCGCCGCGAGGCGATGCCGTCCTCCGATGTGGACAGCGCGCTCTCGTGGGCCGACCACCTTTCACCCGCCGCGGGCTCGCTGCGGGCGCTCGCCGCACGCACCCACCACATCCTCGACGCGTGCGGACTGCCGTCGGACCGCAACGGCGCCACCGCGGACCGGCCCGCGTTCTCCCGATCTGCCGCGCAGTGGTCCGGCGCGGCGACAGGCTGGCTCGACGACCCGCTGCGCGACCGCGGGCTGATCCTGTCGTCGCTGCTCATCGACGGGCGGGTGGTGTGGGGCGATCCGGCGCTGCACACCGTGCCCGCCGCCTACCGGCGGATGCGCGACCGGCACCCGAACACCCTGCGCCTGCAACTGCTCGACGCGCTCTCGGGCAAGGTGCGCACCCGGTCGCTGCGCGACGTGCTGTCCCGGCGCGGCGGGACGTTCGACCTCAAGAACCACGCGGTGCTGCCGATCGTCAACCTGGCCCGCTGGGGCGGACTGACCGCCAACGTGACCACCGGCGGCACGCCCGCCCGGCTGGCCGCCGCGGCCGAGGCGGGGGCGATCACCGATCACGACGTCACCGCGCTGCGCGACGTCTTCGTGATGGTGCAGCGACTGCGGATGACCCACCAGGTCGGTCAGCTCGCCGCCGGCCACGCCCCCGGCGACGTCATCACCTACGCGGAGTTGTCGCCGCTGAACCGCAGCCTGCTCGGCGACGGCCTCCGCGAGATCGCCGCCGTCCAGCGCCGGGTCCGCAACTTCGCGATCCCACCCGGATAGGATCGACCGGCGATGGCAAACGGCGAGGACAGACCGGCAGCGGCGGTGCAGTCAGTGGACCGGGCGCTGCTGGTGTTGGAGAGCCTGGCGAAGTCGGGGCAGGCCGGCGTCACCGAGATCGCCGCCGAACTCGGCGTGCACAAATCGACCGTGTCGCGGCTGATCGCCGTGCTGGAGTCCCGCGGATACGTCGAGCAGGTGTCGGGCCGCGGCAAGTACCGGCTCGGGTTCTCGATCGCCCGGCTCGCGCGCGCCAGCAGGGCGCACCTCGACCTCGGCAAGCTGAGCCAGGACATCTGCGACGGCCTCACCGAGGCCGTCGGCGAGACCAGCAACCTCGCGATCCTCGCCGACGACCGGGTGATCAACATCGTGGAGTCGATCGCGCCCGCGGAGATCAGCCTGCGCACCTGGGTCGGCCAGACCTGCCCTCCGCATGCCACGTCCAGCGGCAAGGCGCTGCTGTCCGGCCTGTCCGCCCAGGAGGTCCGGGACCACTTCGCGGGTCCGTTCGAGGCGTACACACCCAACACCGTCGTCGACGTCGAGGCGCTGCTGCGCCAGCTGGACGGCGTGCGGGAACGCGGCTGGGCGAGCGTCAGCGAAGAACTCGAGGTCGGCCTCAACGCCGTCGCCGCACCGGTCTACGACGACGACGCGCGGGTGGTCGCGGCGGTCAGCGTGTCGGGGCCGTCCTACCGGCTCGGCGACGACCGCTTCGAGGAGGTCGCCAAGCAGACGATCGCCGCGGCCGACGCCGTCAGCCGCCGACTCGGCTGGGTCGAACCCGGGGACCGTGCAGCGACTCCGGGTCGCCGGTGATCACCCCCAGCACGTTGCGCCAGGCGTCAGACGGCCAGTTCAGCACGTCGCTGTGGGCCGCTGGACCCGCCATCGGCCTGCCGTCGTCGTAGCGACCGGCGTCCAGCCGGACGACGCCCGGCATCTCGTCGGGGTTGGCGCCGTGCGGGCCGCCGGGAATGCCCTGCACCAGCTCGATCGGATCACCCGGTGCGGTCATCGAGAACCGCAGCACGTCGGGGTTGCGGTTGCGCCATTCGTCCGGTTGCTCGACCCCGACACCCGCCCCGGCGGCCGCGACGTAGAGGATCCGGTCGCCTGTGAGGCCCAGCGCTTCCGCGGTGCCCACGATCGAGCCGCCGTAGGAGTGCCCGACGTAGGTCACCGGCACGCTGCGGCCGGTCGCCTCGACGGTCCGCTCGACGTCGTGGCTGAACGACACCAGCCGGGGCGCCATGTCCAACGCATAGCGGGGGTCCGCCGCGCCGACGAGGCCGGTCAGCGGATTGCCGCGGGGAAACGGCCCGCCCAGGTACGTGATCATCGCGACGTCGCCGCGGGTGGCCGACACGAACCGGCGCGCCGTCTGCGTGGTGCCCGCCGAACCCTCGACGGTGGTGTTGAGTCCAGGCACCAGCACCGCCACGCTGCGCGCGGTGGCCAGCGATCCGGTGAGTTCGACCAGTGATGCCCGAGCCGGATCGAAGGCCAGGATCTGCCGGTCGACGCGGGCGCCGGTGCGGGCGGGGTCGTCGACCTCGGCGAGCAGACCGCGGTAGAACTCGATGCGTCGCCGCGACGCCGGGTCGGCGCCGTCCTCGGCCACGACCGCCTCGGCGATGTTGATCCGGTTGGCGGCGAAGCGCATGTCCCACGGAACCCCGTCCGTGTTGCCGACCTGCTGAGGGAACTCGTCGACCAGCATGCGGCGCTGCCCGGGCGTCATCCCCGCGATCTGGGCGGCGATGCGGTCCTGGTGGAGCCGGGGCCAGCCGGCCACCAGGTCGGCGCCCGAGGGCGGCACGCTGCCTGCCGGATTCGTGACCGCCGGCCGTCGCGCGGGGGC